>DAOQRQ010000329.1:0-3818 GCA_035355815.1 Ferruginibacter sp.
GGTTCAATCTTTTTTTGAAGGATTAAAAATGTGCCTGGCTGCTTATGCCAGCTCTTTAATTTCTTATTGTATATTTAAAGATGCAAAAAACAAATGAACCTGGCCTCCGGCGGGTGATAGGCCCGGTAAGCCTGGCGCTCAATGCCATCAATCTTACCATTGGCGCAGGCATCTTTGTACTTCCGGCCATTGTAGCCGGAAAACTCGGTCCTGCTGCGTTCATTGCTTATCTTTTATGCGGATTGCTGGTGGTGCTCATCATGCTCTGTTATGCCGAAGTGGGCAGCAGGATCACTAAAACCGGTGGCTCTTACGCCTATGTGGAACAGGCATTCGGTCCTCTTGCCGGCTTTTTGATCAACACCGTTTTCTGGTTTGGTTTCTGTTCTTTATCCGATGCGGCGGTCATCAATGCGCTTACCGATATGCTGGCCATCTGGTTCCCGGTTTTTTCGGAAACCTATGTGAGGGTATTGTTTTTTGCGGTTGCCTTTTCATTGCTGGCCTTCATCAATATCAGGGGAGTAAAGGAAGGCTCCACTTTTGCCGCTACGGCCACGGTGTTGAAACTTGCACCACTGATCTTACTGGTGATCATTGGACTTTTTAATATAACTCCCGGCAATCTCGTTGTGAAAGCCTGGCCGGGGATCAAAGATATTGGTGATGCCAGTCTCATTTTATTCTTTGCTTTTATGGGAACCGAAACTTCTTTGTGTGTAAGCGGCGAGATAAAGGATCCGCAGCGCAATATACCCAGGGGCATATTCATGGGAGTAATTGGCGTACTTATTATGTACCTGTTGCTCCAGTTCGTGGCGCAGGGTGTAATGGGGAGTGGATTGGTTGAGCATAAAGATGCACCATTGGTATCATTAGCATCTGTACTGACGGGATCAACAGGAAGCACCATCATGCTTTTAACCAGCGTGGTATCCATGTTCGGCTTGCTTAGCGGCGACATGCTTGCCAGTCCCCGGTTATTATTTGCTGCTTCAAAAGATAAACTGCTGCCGGGTTTTCTCGGCATGGTACATCCCAGGTATGCCACACCTTATTGGGCCATCATTGTATATGCGGCCTGTGGCTTTATATTTGCCAGCACGGGCGGCTTTAAACAGCTGGCAGTGCTGGCCAGTTCTTCCGTGCTGCTGATCTACCTGTCTGTAGTGCTGGCCACCATCCGGTTGCGCTATAAAAAAGATACAAAGCAGGAGGGCAGCTTTAAAATCCCGGGTGGATTACTCATTCCTTTTTTTGCCATCATTACCATTGGCTGGTTTCTGTCTCATATAACAATGGATGAAGTAAAGGCATTTGCCGTTTTCTTTGCAGCGCTCACGGTATTTTATTTTATCAATAAAACGGTGAGGGCGAAAAGAGCCGCCTGAACAGGCGTATATCCGAAAGCAAATATTATTGTAACTTAACCGGTATAATTCATCCGGAATGAAAAAAATACTACTGCTGTTCAGCATGATCGGTTATATTGGATCAACCAATGCACAAACTTCCACCGAATACAATAACCAGGGACTCGTAAAATTCAAGGCCAAAGATTTTGCCAATGCCTTACTCGATTTCAATAAAGCCATTGAACTGGATGCAAAGAACGAGAAGGCCCTGCACAACCGTGGCCTGGTAAAATATGCACTGAAGGATTACGACGGCGCCATTAAAGATCATAGTAAGGCCATTGAACTGAACCCGAATTACTCCAATGCATACAATGACCGGGGCCTGGTGTATTACCGTCTTAATAAAACTACCGAAGCCATACAGGATTACAATAAGGCCATTGCTGCCGACCCGGCTTATTTTACAGCCTATAAGAACCGGGCAGTGGCGCAATATGCCCAGAAGAATTATGAAGCAGCCATGAAGGATTATGAAAAATGCATTGAACTGCAACCCGCCAGCGCCGATGGATACATGGGCCGTGGCAATACAAGGAACATACTGAAAGATTATTCAGCTGCCATTAAGGATTACAGCAAGGCAATAGAACTGGATCCATCGCTGCCTGCTGCATTTTTGAGCAGGGGCAATGCAAAATTTCTTCTCAACGATATGGAAGGAGCCCTGGTAGATTTTAAAAAAGTGACCGTGCTGCAACCCGATAATGCCAACGTGTATTTTAACCTGGGGGTTATTTATGCCAGCCAGAAAAAAAGCAACGAAGCCATCGCTGCTTTTAAAAGATACAACAGCCTTTCACCCAATGAATGGAATGGTTATAAGGGAACCGCTGATGTTTATTTCCTTCAACTGAGCAAATACGACAGCAGCGAATATTTTTACAGCAAAGCATACCAACTGAACAAACAGGAAAAAGATATCCTGCAACGCTATGGATACAGCCTGCTGAACCAGAAAAAAATGGCAGAGGCCATTGCGATGTTCCAAAACCAGGTAGCCTACCTGCCCGATGACTTCTGGGGCTATTATAACCTGGGCGCTGCCTACAGTGTAGGCAAGCAACCGGCAGAAGCGTTAAAAAACCTGGATATAGCTTTGGCAAAACGCATGGTGGAACTCCCTTATTGGGATACCGATAAGAATCTTGATAATGTACGATACCTGGCCGATTTTAGAAAAATGCTGGAAAAATATTTCAATAAAGAAATACTGCTCAAGTATCCTAATCTAAGAGGAGCGCTGTAGACAGTAATGTTACCGCCTTAAAAGATGCAGCTGCCAAAAATGCAATTGAAAGTTTCAGGGTAATAATGTTTACTGAACATTCAACTGCAAAAGGGGTGTTAGATTGTCTAAGTATTTCTTTTGTGTATTCCTAACTTGGAAAACGATACCATTTCCCGTTCACTTCAATCAGCACATCGGCAGCGCTGGGCCAAAGCGGCGGCACTGAGTTCTTTGTTTCCCAGTCTTTCAAAGCATCTTCTAATTCCTGTAATTTGGCAGGCTGCTTTTTTGACAGATCAGATTTTTCCGCCGGATCATCGGCAAGGTTAAAAAGAAACCTGACCTTATTCTTTTCATTTACATATAATTTCCAGTCACCTCTTCTGAAGGCTTTTGAATAGCCGCTTCGCCAAAAAAAGTCGTGGTGTGGTATTAAAGAATCATTGCTGAGATAAGGAAGCAGGTTTACACCATCGTAGGTTTTGTCCGTTGCCAGGTATGCATGGCTTACAGCAGCAATGGTGCTGTAAATGTCGAGCGATGAAACGGGCCTGGTGTAAGCTTGCCTTGCCGGTAAACCATTGGGATATTTAATAAAAAAAGGAACAGCGATGCTGCCATCAAAATGCGTTGCCTTACCACCCCGCAAGGGTATATTATCGGTTGCACGGGTGTAGGTGGCGCCGCCATTATCGCTGGTAAAAAAGATAAGGCAGTTATCTGTAAGCTTTTCCTGTTCTAACTTCCTGAGTACGGTGCCCACGGCATCATCCAGTGCTTCTATCATGCCGCTGTACACACGCCTTACTGAATCGCTTTCGGTTTGTATGCGGTTGTAGTAAATTTTTGGCACCTGGAAAGGGTCGTGCGGTGCATTAAAAGAAAGCGTAAGAAAAAACGGCTTTGCCTTATTGCGTTCAATAAAATCAATGCCCTTTTCAGCCAAAGAAAAAGTAAGATAGCCCGAATCTTTTACAATGCTTCTTCCTTCTTTTATAGCGGTAGAGCCATGCCGGGG
The DNA here is from genome assembly GCA_035355815.1 of Ferruginibacter sp. GTDB lineage: Bacteria > Bacteroidota > Bacteroidia > Chitinophagales > Chitinophagaceae > Ferruginibacter. Next base: position 3,665 of record DAOQRQ010000329.1, read on the forward strand.
CGCCCATGCCGGAATTTCGGAAAAGGCCCAGGGCAAATGCATGTTGATGTATAGGCTGGAATCAACCGGGTCATCCACATAACGGCTGAGTGCGCCGTCAAAATAGTAGGCATAATCAAAACCATGCATATCGGGATACACGGTTGGCGAAGAA
>DAOQRQ010000330.1:0-3807 GCA_035355815.1 Ferruginibacter sp.
CCGGAACCAGGCCCCAATATGTTACCGGTACCAGCACTTCCGGACAGGATGTTTTGTATATAGCTGAAACAGCCGGCTACCACCTGGCCGACCTTACAGCCAATACTGCTGTAAATAAATACATAAGCATTGCCGCTGGCGTAAAAAATATTTTTGACGTAAGCAATGTGAATAACACAGCAGCCTCTTCCGGAAGTATCCATAATGCAGGTGGCGCTGTGGCCATCAGCTATGGCCGTTCTTATTTTATTGGATTGAACCTGCAATGGAACAGGAAACAGAAATAATTAACCAGACAAAAACACTTTATGAATCAGTTTAAAAAAATAGCAATTGTTGCAATAGTAACAGGATCTTTTTCGGCCTGCAAAAAAGATACCGACCCGGTCATTATAGTCCCCACTTCTTCCGGTGCACAAATACAATTAAGCGGTATTGCTGCTGCAGAAGCCGGCAGCGCTGCAGGAAACTCCGTTTATCTTGATCTGTCGGCTGAAAAACAAACTCCGGTATTGCGTTCGGGATGGGATCTCGGATTTTATTGCGGAAACAGTTTCCGTGTTGTGCTTAACCATACTACGGCAGCGGGTGCAAAGGTGTTAACAAAGAACGACCTGGCTACAGTAGGCGCTGCTGATACCATCGGCTTAACATTAAGTACCAGTCAAACCAATCCCTTACCCGAGCAATTGGTTTATTTTGATAACACAAACGGAGACATTACTAAAACGGTTATTCCTGAAGTATCGGCAACAGATGCTGATAACAAAGTGATCATCTTAAACCGCGGTACCGGCGGAGGTATTGCTGCAAGGCCCTGGATAAAACTAAGAATACTGCAGAATGCATCAGGCGGATACACGTTGCAATACGCCGGCATACAGGAAACCAGCTTTAGAACACTGCTGATCCCTAAAAACGCCGACTGGCATTTTAAATTCGTTTCTTTTGAAAATGGCATCGTAGACGCACAGCCGGAAAAAGAGAACTGGGACCTGGTTTGGACCTACTCCGTTTTTGAAACCAATTTCGGTGCAGGTGCCGTGCCTTATAATTTCTCCGACCTGATCGCCATCAATCATTTATCTGGCGTAACAGTAGCTACAAAAGTATATGCAGATGCCGCTGTTGCTGCCGCTGCTTTTACGGCATTCATTAAAGACAGTATTGCGGGTGCCCCATTTTCCGGTAACCGCTGGGCAATTGGCAGCGGTTGGAGAAGTACACAACCGGCAACGGGGGCAAGACAGGACCGGTTCTACATCATTAAAGACCCCCGTGGAAATTATTATAAACTAAAATGCCTGGGTATGGGTGTAAACGATGGCGGTACAAGGGGTAAGCCCCAGTTCCGGTACAGCCTGGTGAACTGATTATTATCCTATGATCTTAAAAGCTGCCTGTTAAAACAGGCAGCTTTTTCTTTTTGCGTAAACATCATTACCAAATCCGTAAGTGCCGATGCTGATAATACCTTCTTTTTGCGTTCAAAACAAAAAACATGATAAGAAAGACAATGAGCCTGGCATTACTATTTGTATTTGCACAAACTGCTTTTACACAAACTCCCGATAAGAATATCAACAAACTTTGCGGGTGCTTTGAAGTGGAGTTTAAATATGCAGAAACATTCTCACCGGATCCAAATTATAAATTTCACGAAAGAGAGATAATAAACGGCGGCCTGGAATATGTATTCCCGGTTGAAGCCACCAATAAAAAAATTGTATTGCAGCATTTACTGGTTATAACCGACTCCATGATCATTAAGCACTGGCGGGAAGACTGGACTTACGAAAACCCGGTGATCTGGAAGTATAAAGGCAATAAGACCTGGACAAAGGAATTACAGAAACCGGAAGCCGTGAAAGGCAAATGGACCCAATCCATCTGGGAAGTGAGCGACGAACCAAGATACCAGGGTACCAGTGAGTGGATAAATGCCAATGGAGAAAGCTTCTGGCTGAACACTACAGACGCCCCATTACCACGCCGTGAATATTCCGTGAGAAGCGATTACCACATTTTAAACAGAACCAACCGCATTATCATTAACGATAACGGCTACATTCATCAGCAAGACAACAAAAAGATGATCCGGGAGAATGGAACTGAGAAATTACTGGTAGAAGAAAAAGGCATCAACAGCTATGCAAGAAAAGATGTTTCAACCTGTGCCGCTGCAAAAGCCTGGTGGGAGAAGAATAAATTTTACTGGGAAAAAGTACGAAGCATCTGGGAAGAAAAGATCGCCGGCATCTCTACCATCAAATTAGAAACAAAAGTGAACGAGAAGGTATTGCACGAATACCTGATGACCCAGGCGAAGGAATATGCGGAAGGAAAAATTCCAACCGCTGAACTCGACAAAAAGATCAAGGTATATATTGATATGTTCCTGAACAGCGGAAAAACCAAAGACGTGGCCGCTAAACCATAAGAAGAAAGGGCATCAACTGAAAACGGCATCCTTTATAAAAGGATGCCGTTTTCTTTGGGGGTTACCTGTTGCAATTTTAATTCATTGTGTCTTGTGATCAGAATATTGGTGGTTTTTCCATTGGATATGCTGCAACAGACAACATTGGATTGAATATTTAAAGCGAAACTTTATGCGGTACAGAGTTATTTAAAGTAAGACGGGAATAAGACTATTCCCGTCTTTTACCCTAATAAAACCCTAAACCAGCAAAACTCTTGATCATATATATTTTTCAGATATTTTAAAGGATATTTTCAGTTTGATAAAAAGCCAATACTATGCCAAAACGGGAAACTGTGGATAACTCTGGCTGAAAATTAGCCCCACTGCGGCTTTCACGATAAATGACTTCGTATTATTACGATGGTTACAGGCTTATTCTAACAGGATCAATAATGCAAATACAGGGCCAAGGAACCCCTCTATTTTCCTACCTTTGCACACTTATTATACTTACAGATTGAAGAAAGATTTATATGAGTGTTAAATACACAGAGTACCAGCAACTTAACCTCCCTTCCATCAGCGAAGAGATACTGGCCAAATGGAAAAATGAAAGAACATTTGAAAAAAGTGTGGAACTCAGGGAGGGAAAAACGCCTTTTGTTTTCTACGAAGGCCCGCCCAGCGCTAACGGTATGCCTGGTATTCACCACGTTATTTCAAGAACCTTAAAAGACCTGGTTTGCCGCTATAAGACCATGCAGGGCTTCCAGGTAAAACGCAAGGGCGGATGGGATACCCATGGCCTGCCCATTGAACTGGGGGTTGAAAAAGAACTGGGTATAACCAAGGAAGACATCGGCACTAAAATATCGGTAGAAGAGTACAATAAGAAATGCCGGGAAGTAGTGATGCGGTTTAAAGACAAGTGGGACGATATCACCCAGAAAATGGGTTATTGGGTTGACCTGAACAACCCCTATGTGACATTCGAGAACAATTATATTGAAACACTATGGTGGTGCCTTGCTGAACTGTACAAGAAAGGCTATCTGTATGAGAGCGTAAGTATACAGCCTTACAGCCCCGCCGCCGGAACGGGCCTGTCATCGCATGAATTGAACCAGCCGGGAACGTATAAAGATGTTAAGGATACGAGTGCGGTGGCAATGTTCAAAGCAATTAAAAATGAAAAATTAAAAATTAAAAATGCTGATGGTGAGGTATTCTTCCTGGCATGGACAACCACTCCATGGACATTACCCTCAAACCTTGGATTGACGGTTGGACCAAATATTGATTATGTGTTGATTCAGACTTTCAATCCGTATACTCATCTACCGGTTAACGTACTTCATGCCAAGGCATTGGTTGGTAACTTT
>DAOQRQ010000331.1:0-3802 GCA_035355815.1 Ferruginibacter sp.
TCTGAATACATTACAATTCGTTATCTCTGCTTTTTGAGTAAGACCTGAAAAAGATATGGTAGCCCGCTTTTGATTGACCCGGTTCTTTGACGTAACCTTGTTGATGATCACCCGGCCGATATTTGGCCTGAAATACCCTCGGCTGATCCATATATCATCGGCATAACCGCCGCGGATGGTTCGTACATTATTGATGGTCACGCTTTCAAAACCCACAAAAATGAACTTATTGGGATAGGCGCTGTTGGCGTACTTCTCGCCCGAGAATCCGATCATGGCAGAATGCTCTATTTTTTCGGAGGGCATTGAGGCAGGCAAACCCTGGTTACCCATATTGCAATTCACCTGGGTGTTTTCAATTTTTATCTTCCCCCTTAAAAGCACCGCATACTTGTACGTTGTAACTGCTCCTGTAGTTGCATTAACTACCCGGTGCGTACGCCATTTTTTCACTGATCTCCATTCGGCGTCTGTTGGTTTTGCCGGGATAAAGAAAAGGCCATAGTTGCTGTCTGACCTTTCAAGATCAATGGCATTCCCGGGCCTTTCAATACTGCTATATTCTCCAGTGGTTAATGTACCCTTTATAGTCAGCCCGTTTTTACCAATGGGGATCCGGTTCCTGTAACCCGGTTTGGTAAGATGCCGGCCTGGCATTAAGCGGATCTGTTTGTTGTCGCGGTTCGCCTCAGCGATGGCATCAACCAGTTGGTTTTGGTTAGTGGATGGCCAAAGTGTTATCGTTTCAAGCATACCTGTTTTTTTAGTGGGTGAAATGAATGATAAAGTAAAAGGGAGTAAAGCAAGTGGTTTGCTCCCTTTTATTTTTATACAATCCGGTTAGTTACAGCTGCCGCAATTTGCGGGTGAGCAGGAGCATGCCGTACAATTCTGGCCGTTGCCATCGCATACCTGTATGCAGGCACATACCCCATCAGCAGAATTACTGAGGCCTCCGTCGATCGTCATATTAACCCGCATTTTTTTGCCCCGCAATGCAGGCCTTGACTTGAGTGCATGTTCTTTAATGACGTTAATGGCATCATTCACATCATTGTTTTTCGGCTTTTGCTGAGCACAGTTACTGAACGTACACAGGAAAAGCAGACCCAGCAGAATTATTAAAAATCCGGCAGAGGGTCTTGTTTTGTTAATGATCATGTTTGTACTATTTAAATGGTTAATTGATCTTATGCTGTACGGGTATAGCGGAAAGTAATATTGTACCAGCTGTCTTCATCATCACTGATGTATCCTCTTTCCTCTGTATATTGGTTGGGCGTTTTTCCCGACAGCATCAACCTTACTTTTATTTCACCCGGCGTGGTATACAGTGTTTTGTCAGAGTCCGCTTCCGGGGCTGGGATATTTATATTCGTAAGTCTTACCAGGTCGTTCACAGAAAAAGCCAGGTTGTCTTCAATGATCAGGTCGGCAGGTGCCCACAAGGCCACAAAAAGATCAATGGCGAGGGTAACAGCAACAGCTATGGCAATGGCCACATATCCCCAGAAACCAAGGCCGGCAAGGTCTTTGAATCCAACTCCTGTTGCAGCAGCTATTTCTGATATGATCTTCAGCTCTTCTTTAATAATGTCGATGAATATGTCTGTCCAGTCGGTGATCTGTTTTTCATAAGCCTCGTCACCATCGATCTCGAACCCGATCACCGACATGATCATTCCTGCGATAGGCCTCGAATGAGTGAATACCACATCTTCCCAGATCCTTGTCTCCCCGGAATCCACATCACCAAACTTTTTTTCCAGGTTTTGTGCATCCGCTTCAATGGTCATGTCGTCAAAAATGGCTATTGCATTTATTTTTATCCCTACTTCATCAGAGCCCCATGATTGCGGTGAAGTTTCTTTTCTTGCCCACAGTCTTTCTGTTGCCACCTGGAACCTTGCTGTAGAAGGAGGAATGACTTCGAGATACTGCACATTAGAGGCAATATTCTCTCCGAAGCCGGGCAACCCCGATGTGTTTGGCACCACTGCCATAAATTCATAGATACCCGGTGCTAAGGTTTGGGGTATGGTAAAGAATATCTTGTCGTGTACCCGGTTATCGGCAATGATCCTTTCTGTTTCCCCGATCGTTTCGTTGAGTGCCGTATCCACATCACCATAAACAAATGCATCCACTTCTGTGTAGCTGTCAAGCGATTGCTTTAGCCGCAAATGAACTTTTGCATTCACATCAAAAAAGTTCACTCCTTCCAATGTTACTGAAGTACCATTCTGGATCTGCAATACCCGCAAGCAGGCAGAATCAAACTGTATACCGTCGCAAGGAGGTGTTTGTATGCTGCAATCCCATACCAATTCGCCCCCGCTTGTACGGGGTGTACATGTTTGCTGAAGTTCTTCCGGTAAAAAATCACCAGGTAACAAACGGGGAATGTTGTCGTATGTACGCAGGCCATTTATCTTGAATATGCGGACCTGGCTTTCAAATACTTCACCCGATATTTCATACAGGCGCATTTTACCGGGCCGTTCTTCCAGGGGAGCTTCGGAGTTTCCCAATGCCAGGCCGCTCACTATTCCTGTTAACTCCCGGCCAAATGAACGGGCAAGTGTATTTCCATCAACCGGTGATTCGATATCAAGATCCATTCCTCCTGCAAACAGTTTCCTGTATTTTGAAGGAAGTGCATCAAACGACTGGTTGGTGCATTTTAAAATACGCTTCATGCCCGGAGAGAGGGTACGGAATTTTTCAAAGATCACTGACTCCAACTGGCTGCCGGCCTCTTTGCCTGCTGCAAAACGTTTACCTGCACGCAGGAATGCAGCGGCAAGTACGCTGGGTACCGGTTTGTTCTTAAACAACTTCTCCAGTTTCCGGTGTTTGCTTTGTTTGGGTTTTGATCCGGTTGATGCAGGCACACAGGTTCCTTTAGGCCCCGTTGTTGGTTCCTGTTCCGACGGATCATCCCCATTACATCCGCAATCCTTATCAACGGATGGTTTACTGCAATTATAAATATTGATATCGCCGGTTGTTTCAATGTTCAATACAACAGAACATCCCGCCTTGCTTTCAGTTTGGTTATCCTTTTTCATTTTGAATAGGTTTTAATGGCCTGCTTACCGGGCCTGGTTTTTAAGATTGATTATGTGCAGATCTGCCCTAACTATGTATTTATACCAGCAGTATGTTACTGTTCTGCCTGAACAGAAGCCAAAGATCATTGCTGGAATAAAAAACCATATACTTACAATGGAGGCAATCCGTCAAACGGAGCCGGGTAGTAGGTATATGTTATATCCGTATCCTGCTGTACGTATACCTGCACCCTTGCATATACAATGCTTGACCCCGTAACTTTAAGCCATTTAATATTCTCTGCATTCAAAGTCTGTTTCTGGCTATCCCATCCAAAAGGCCAACCTCCTCCATAACGCACTTTTATCTGTGCGCCCTTCGGGCCGAAAAAGCTTACCCAAAACTGCACGTTCCAGCCGCTTTCCAGCGTGCGCCATGCACCCCGTTTTACGAATTTTGTTTTTGTAATTGCCATTGGTATATTTTTAATTGTTTGGTAATAGAACAAGTGATAACAACCTGGTTTTATCTGCTGCTATTTTAACAGTCCTTTCATTTCAACCGGGTTTATTATGGCGTCCCTGGAAATACGGTATGCCCTCCTGGTCATTTTACCATACTGTTTTCCCAACAAAACCTGAAAACCGTTCAGCCAGTCTTTCACCTGGTTTTTAAAATCCGATAGCCTGATCTGCTGGTTAAAAAAGACATACACTACAGGTTTTAAAGTGCTGTTTCCAAAAGGGTC
>DAOQRQ010000332.1:0-3797 GCA_035355815.1 Ferruginibacter sp.
TATCGTGGCTTTGTTTACTCCTGTTTTCTTTATTTACCAGGTTTACCTGTATGTCTGCCACATTATCTCCTCTTCTCAGATCGTAATGCCTTACCAAACCATTAAAGCTGATGGGGGCTGATGTGCCGATGTAGGATTGGTAATTTTCAACCAATGGTTGCTGTGAAATGTACCCGGCAATATCTTTTGTTACTGCCTGTGTTTTTTCAAGCGTGGTTCCTTCAGGCATATCAATCACCACCTGGAACTCATTCTTATTATCGAACGGCAGCATTTTAACGGCCACCGATTTTGTATAGAACAGCATCATGGAGCCTGACAAGATCAATACAATGCTGACCATGAATGTCCATCGTTTCCATCTTTTTTCAAGCAGCGGGTGTATGAAAGAGCGGTAAATCTTATAGATATGTGATCCTTCCAGTTGATGCGGCCTGCTTTCTTTATGTTTTGCGTGGGTTTTCTTTTCTTTTTCACGGAGAAAAATATACCCAAGGTATGGTGTAAGTGTTAATGCGACGATGAGCGACAGCATCATGGCTATGGAAGCGCCGATCGGCATCGGGCTCATGTAGGGGCCCATCATGCCCGATACAAAGGCCATTGGTAAAACGGCTGCAACCACGGTGAATGTGGCAAGGATGGTTGGATTGCCTACTTCATTAATTGCATAGATGGCTGCCTGCAGCGGCGGTAATCTTTTCATCTTAAAATGCCGGTGCATATTTTCTGCAATAATGATGGAATCATCTACCACGATGCCCGTTATGAACACCAGCGCAAACAGGGTAATCCTGTTAAGGGTATAGTTCATCATGTAATAACTGAACAACGTTAGGGCAAATGTTACCGGTACCGATAAGAATACTACCAAACCTCCACGCCAGCCCATGGCCAGCATCACAAACAAGGTTACCACTACAATGGAAATGAATAAATGAAAAAGTAATTCTGATACTTTAGCCGAAGCGGTTTCGCCATAGTTCCGGCTAACTGTTAACTGAACATCAGCCGGGATGAGATCCTTTTTAAGGTGATCAGCTTTGGCGAGGATCTGTTTTGCCATTTTCATCGCATCAGCGCCTTTTTTCTTGGCAACCGAGAGGGTTACGGCAGGATACATTGACCGGAACTTATTTGCTTTTGCCGTATCCGCTTTTCCATAGCCAAACAGGGCATATTGGTTTACCGTTTCCGGTCCATCTTCTATTTTGGCAATTTGTTTCAGGTAAACGGGCTGTTGCTGGATGATACCCACCACCAGGTTGGCAACATCATCTGCCGTAGTTAAAAAATTACCGGTTTCAACAGAAAAAGCGGTGTCCTGTTGTAACAGTGTGCCACTCTGTATCTGGGTATTATTGCCTGGTATTTGTTTGCTGACAGAAAGAAAATCGATATGCTTTTCAGCCATCTTATCTTTATCCAGTATCACTTTTACTTCCCGGCTGCGGCCACCAATGATATTGATGTCGGAAACATCCGGGATCTTTTTTATTTCATTTGACAATTCCTGGCCGAGTTGCTTCAACCGGTAATCATCATAGGTTTCGCTCCACAACGTTAAGCCAAGAACCGGTACATCATCAATTGCACGGGTTTTAATTAATGGCATGGTAACTCCCTGCGGCATTTTGTCCATGTTCTTCATGATCTCGCTGTAAAGCTTCACCAGCGACCTTTCTACATTTTCTCCAACATAAAACTGAACGATCAGCATGGACTGGCCTTTCATAGAGGTAGAATATACGTATTCAACGCCCTTCACATTCGAGATCATTTTTTCCAGCGGGGCCGATACTTTTGTTTCTACATCTTTGGGTTCAGCGCCCGGGTAACCAATAAAGATGTCGGCCATCGGTACCTGTATCTGAGGTTCTTCTTCCCTGGGTATCAGGTAAGTGCTGTATGTGCCAATCAATAAAAAGGCAAACATCAGCAGTATGGTTAATTTCGATTGCAGAAATGCCTTTGCTATTTTTCCGGAGAAACCATTTTCCATATGATCGTATTAAGTCGTTTGTTATTTATTTTTTGATGATGACCGGAATTCCGTTGTATAGCCGTCCATCTGCATGAGTTATAAAGCTTTCATCTTTTGCAAGACCAGAAAGCACTTCCACTTTATTGCCGAAATTTTTCCCTAATCTTACCCATCTCAGCAAAGCCGTATTGTTAGTACCGATGGTGTACAAACCGGTTAGCTGGTCTTTGTTTACAATGCTTTCAAGCGGCACGAGTATATTGCGGGTGCCGGCTTCATTATTTTGCAAAGTTTCTTTCGCCGGGATATTCACATTCACATACATGCCGGAGTAAATCTGTTGTTTTTCATTATCTGGGATACTTATTTTGATGACGTATTGTCCGCCACTGGGTTGGGAAGACTGGCTGATCTGAGTGATTTTCCCTGTGATTATTTTATCAATGGATTTTATATTAAGCATTGCTGTATCTCCTTGCTTTATTGAGGCGATCTGGGATTCACCCACAGAGGCACTTACCTGCAAACCGCCACTTCGTTCGATCGTTACTACCGGCATACCCGGAGTGGCCATGCTGCCTGCATCCAGCATTTTTTGTGTTACTACCCCGCTGAATGGTGCGGTAACATTGGTATACGAAAGCTGGGCGTTCACCTCGTTGCGCATTTGCCGGGCTGCACCCAGATTGGCTTTTGCAGCTTTATACTGCAGCGATACATTATCCAGTTCTTTTGCAGAAGCACTTTGCTGGTTATATAAAACAGTAAACCTGTCGTAATCTTTTTGCGCATTCTGTAATGATGCATCAGCCTGTGCAATCATGGCTTCTGTTTGGGCAAGCCTGGCTAAAATATCGGTACTGTTTACGGTAAACACCAGTTGGCCCTGTTTTACATGATCGCCGACGCTTACATATACTTTTGTGATATAGCCCATGACCCTGGTACTGATATTTGCTGTTTGAACAGCTTCTACCTGTCCGCTGGCATTGATACCCCCGGAAATATTATCATTACCCGGGGTTGCCACAGTTACCGAAACGGGCGTATCCTCCGGTGCCCCTTTTTGTTCTCCTTTATTATTTGAACAACTAGGCAGTAAAGTTGCTGCGGTAAGTGCCAGTATCAATAACGGTGCTTTATTTACATTCATATTCATAAACTTTAGATTCGCTGTTTAATATTATTTATTGCGGGAGGTTAAAAACCGGTAGTATGCCAGTGAAATATTTTTATTGAACACCGCCTCTGAATAGGCCAGCTTCTGTTGGGAGAGCTGGGTTTGTGCCAAAAGAACATCCGTTGTATTTACAAGCCCCTGCAGGTACCTGTTCTGAAGTATTCGGAATGCTTCTTTGGCAAAGTCGATCGCAGCCTGTTGCTGCTGGATTTTAAAAGCCGCATCCATATACAGGCGGTATGTTTTATTCAGTTCAACCCGGCTTTCTTCTTTTAGTCTGTTCAGGTCTTCTGCCATTTTATTCCGTTCAAGCTTCTGTGTGGCGATCTTGTTTTTTGTTGCATTTCCTTTGAAAATATCCCACGACAACTGGATGCCTGCCATGTAAGCTCCAGCGCCAAATCCAGGCACTGTGTTATCATGCAACTGGTAATTGGCAAAGGCATTCACTTTCGGGAGGTAACTCATCCTGCTGCTTTTGATCAGGAGATCGTATGATGCAATGGCTGTTTCCATGGCCTTAAAATCGGCACGGTCTGTTAAAAATGTATCGATAACGGATCTTTCATCAAGGAATGGTATTGACGGCTCAGTGCTGTATACAACGCCGGGTGGTTTATTCATGAGCAGGTT
>DAOQRQ010000333.1:0-3796 GCA_035355815.1 Ferruginibacter sp.
AACGGCATCATTGAAGTTAGCAGCGAGGTAAGCGCCGGGGAGATCGTGCTGACGGTGCAGGACAATGGCCTGGGCATATCTAAGGAAGACCAGGAACACCTGTTTGAACGGTTCTTCCGCGGCGCCAATGTTACCAATATACAGGGTACGGGCCTTGGGCTTCATATTGTAGGCCGCTATATTGAAATTATGGATGGAAGGATTGAATTCTTCAGTGAATTGGAAAAAGGTACCAGATTTATTATTACATTTAAGAGGGGATAATCCTGAATGCCCCGTTTTAAAATATGAAACATTTACTGCTTATAGAAGACAACGATGAAATAAGGGAAAACACCGCCGAGATCCTGGAACTGGCAGGCTACAAAGTAAGTACGGCTGAAAACGGGAAAGTTGGTGTTGAAGCAGCCCTGGCTACAAAACCCGACCTTATCATCTGCGACATTATGATGCCGGTACTGGACGGATACGGCGTATTGCACCTGCTCAACAAGAATCCCGAACTGACCGGTATCCCTTTTATTTTTCTTACTGCCAAAGCCGAACGGGGCGATTTTCGCAAAGGCATGGAAATGGGCGCCGATGATTATATCACCAAACCCTTCAGTGATATTGAACTGATGAATGCAATAGAAAGCAGGCTTAGAAAAACCGAAGTGATCGCCAAAAACTACTCCAGCGATGCTGCCGGCATGCAGCAGATGCTGAATGATTTCCGGGGCGATAATGCCCTGAAAGAACTTGCCGCCGACCGGCATATCAATCATTATAAGAAAAAGCAGCTTATCTATTCAGAAGGCAACCACCCCAACCGCCTTTACTTTATCCAGAAAGGAAAAGTAAAGACATTTAAGACCAACGACGCCGGTAAAGAACTGACCGTGGGGCTTTTTAATGAAGGCGATTTCTTTGGATATACCGCCCTGCTGGAAGAAACGGTGTATAAAGAAACGGCTGAAGCCATTGAGGACTGCGATATTGCCATTGTGCCCAAGGAAGAATTTGAAAGCCTGCTGCTTACCAACCGGGAGGTAACACATAAATTCATTAAACTGCTGGCAAAGAATATTTCGGAGAAAGAGAACCAGTTGCTGGGCCTTGCCTATAACTCCCTGCGCAAACGGGTTGCCGATGCATTGCTTACGCTGCAGGGCAAATACCAGAAAGAAAACCAGGATAAATTCTCGATGCATATTTCCCGGGAAGACCTGGCCAATATTGCCGGAACGGCCACCGAATCGCTCATACGCACACTCAGTGATTTTAAAAGTGAAAAACTGATCGAGATCGCTGAGGGAAATATCATCATCACCAACCAGAAAAAACTGGCAGCCATGCTCAATTAACATTACAGGTTTGCAGAGAGGTAGCGGTTGAACTCATTCTTCAGTTTAGAAAAATCCGTTTCCATATACTCCATTTCATTACGGAGTTTTTCCTGTTTCTTTATTACTTTCTGATCGGGCATTGTTTTATCCTTGCCGGTTAATGCCTGTACCTGCCCGTTCACATCATGGCGCAACTCATCAATGAACTCATCTTTAATGATGAAGAGGTTTTGAAAATGTTCGGCCAAGGCAAGAAATTCCTTATTATTCTTATGATCCAGTACTTCGGCCAGGCGGTTTTTCAATACGGTGTTCTCCTGTTTGAAAAATTCCAGCAGGCGTAACCAGGTCTTGTTCTCATGAACAAATTGCGCTGGTTTCAACATTTCAACAGTAGCCATATTTTTCATTTATACGTATTCTCCTTCTTTATACACTTATGGTAATTACAAATCTATTTTTAAACTTCCCCGGAATAAAGGACTACCATCACCCCGTTTCCTGAGATTTATCAGGGTTTGGCGCAACATTCAATTGCCTGGGCTTTTTCTGCTTTCATTTTCGGGCTCACATAAGGGATGCCCAAACCCATCCCTCTTAAAATGAGCAGGCAGGCCATCCCCATCATCATATACGGATAAGCCCTGCGTATCTTTTGCCGGATACCCAGACTTACATAATTACCCAGGAACGCCACACTCCACATCACCGGCAATGTTCCCAACCCGAAAAAAGCCATGAACAAAACACTTTCAGTAATGCTGGCTGCAGCAACAGCTCCGGCAACTGCCATGTAAACCAACCCGCATGGCAACAACCCGTTGAGCAACCCTATCAGGAATAAAGAAGCATGGTTCTTTTGCAGAAAAAGCCTGCCCAGCATGGAACGAACCTTTTCAAACAACCTTATTCCGTGGTGCTGATTTTGCCAGGTCTTTATTCTTTTTGGCAGTAGTACAAATACAATGATCAGCGCCCCAAGTATAACCGATAGCCATTGCTGAAAACCAAATAAGGCAACTGTTTTTCCAATAGCGCCGAAGATCAGCCCAAAAAAAGAATAGGTGGCAATACGGCCGGCATTATAAAGCAGGGCACCCGAAAATTTTGACCAGGTGCTGTTATTATTCAGTGGCAACGATAACGCCAGCGGGCCACACATACCCACGCAATGGAAACTACCGAGTATTCCAATGCTGAATGCCGCAATTGCCAACTGTATCATCGCTGTTGAACGTTTTTAAATAAATATCTTCTTTTCAAAATAGTACGTAACTCCTTCCTTCTGCCAGCTCAGGTGCAGTTCATACAAACCATTCTTTGCCGACGATACCGGCAGTACCAATGGCTCATCCTGCAGAGTGAAACTCTTTTTAATATCCCGGCTCTCATCCGAAGGGCAATACAAAACCGCTTCGCCGGTCAATTTCTTTCCGGCAAAATCCGCGGGGAATTCGATCAGCAGTGAATTGTCCTTCAGCTCGCATTTAATGGGAGCCGACAGGGCTGATACCCGGTTCATCTCATCGATCTTATCCTGGTACTTCAGCTCCTTTGCATAGTAATCGGGTGTAACCAGGTCAAATTTCTGCGACGATGATTTGAACACCATGAATAATATGCCTGCCACAAAAGCGGTATACACAAAAAGTATTTTATATCCCCAGTTCATAGTAAATGTTTTTAGTTGTATACTTCGGGGCCGATGAATTTGGCCTCAATGTTCTTTATTTTTTTCCCGTTCTCATACACACCCATCTTCACCATGGTCTTCCAGCCTGTAATGTTCTCTTTTTTAAGTTTCAGGAAGAACTGCAGGTTGGTATACGCTTCTTTCTTTACCGTAAGTTTTCCGCTTCCAACCAGTTCTATCTCGCCGGGTACATTCTCCAGTTTTAAAACAAAGTCGATATCCTTATGCGTTTTGTTAGCAAGTTTCAGGTTGAACAGGTTGGTGATACGTCCGTCGGGAAGCGTATTGTAGGTCATACCTGCAGTACGCATTAACCGTACGTCCAGGTCGGTTCGGCTTACGATCAGGAACGCCAGCAGCGAGATCAGCAACATCAATACGCCGATATATGCCTTAATGCGGGTATTAATCTTGAGCCTTACCCCTTTGGTGATGCTGTTCTCCGATGCATAACGGATAAGCCCCCTGGGTCGTTCAATGCTGGTCATAATGGCATCGCAGGCATCAATACAGGCGGTACAGTTCACACATTCCAGCTGGGTGCCGTTCCGTATATCAATACCGGTAGGACAAACCCGTACACAGGCAAAGCAGTCGATGCAATCGCCCTGCTTTACAATGGCTTCCAGTTTTGCTGTGATGCTTTTACAGGCGCCGTCTTCTTTGCAATCAACACATTTGCAGTCGTGGTCTTCGTTCTTTTTGAGTTTACCTCTTGGTTCTCCTCTTTTATGATCGTAGGCAACAACAATAGAATTCTTGTCGAGCAAAACGC
>DAOQRQ010000334.1:0-3794 GCA_035355815.1 Ferruginibacter sp.
GCCGACCCTCTGCTTGTAAGGCAGATGCTCTAAACCAACTGAGCTAAACTCCCTTTATTAAAATCGGATGGCAAAGATAAGGGGAGGAAGGTTTTGAAACAAAAAAAAATACAGGGTTCTGATTTTACATAAATCCCCGTAACAGGCAAGGGCCCCACTTTTGTGAAGCCCTTTATCATTTAAAGCGATCCCCGTTTTACGCAATTTTTTTATTCAGCCCTTCTATATAGCGCTTTAACGAGCTTTCAATGGAATTATACTCTTTTGAGACTTCGTTAACAAGGCCCTGGAGTTCATCAACCGTTGCGCCGCTTTTACCCCGCTGTTCGATATGTTCCAGTATAGCTTTCAGGTTTTCTGCCTGTATAACCACCGCACTGCCTTTAAGCTTATGCGCTTTTTTACAGGCAATATCAATTTTGCCAGCCTGTAATGCTTCCTGTATGTCTTTGATATCCTTTGGCGATTCCATCAGCCAGATGGTAAGCACTTCCTGCAGGTATTCGTTATCCTCCATTTCTTCAAGCATGCCCAGGTTGTACAAACCCTGCGTTTCCCCGGAAACAAAAGTCAGTGTATTTTTTTCAGCATTTTTCATAGCGGTATTTTTTAGGTTATTCAAGTAGTATCAGGCTCTTTTTCTGCTGTCTTTTTTTTCTCTGCCCATCACCGACCATTTGGCAAGCATGTTCACCAGTTCTTCCAGTTTTACGGGCTTGCTTAAGAAGTCATCCATCCCTGCTTTCAGGCATTCGTCCCTGTCTTCTTTCATGGCGTTTGCCGTCATGGCAATGATCGTAGGCTGCACTTCCATACCCTGGCGTATGATACGGGTGGCTTCCAGTCCATCGATCTCCGGCATCTGCACATCCATCAGTATGATATCGTACGGCTGCTGGTTGGCCATTTCCACCGCAACGCTTCCGTTTTCGGCAAGCGCTGCCTCAAAGCCAAGTTTACTTAATATCTTAAGTGTTAGTTTCTGGTTCACCAGGTTATCTTCGGCCACCAGTATCTTCAATGGGTGTTCTTTCGAAAAATCGATCGATAGTTTTTGTTTGGCGGGCTGCAATTCCGTTACCGGTTTTGTCTTTCCACGCAGTTCATTAATGATCAGCTTGCAAAGCATTTCCTGCTTGATAGGTTTGGTTAATATCGACCGGAACAATCCTTCGTACTGTTTATTCCGCTCATCACCTACCGAGCTAAGCAGGATGATGGGCAGTTCGGGATATAGCCGTTGCACTTGCTGCGCCAGTTCGCATCCATCCATATCCGGCATTTGCATATCAGTAAGCAACAGGTCGAACTCCGTTCCCTTTGCCATTATTTCCAGCGCTTCGGCACCACTGCTGGCAAGCGTGGGTAACAGTTTCCACATCTCCAGTTGGTTTTTAAGGATGCAGCGGTTGGTCAGGTTATCATCCACTACCAATACCTGCTTCCCTTCCATACCCGCTATATGATTGGTAACATAAGTACGCAGGGATTGCGAACTGGCGGATGACTGCATGGTAAATGTGAACGTGGTTCCCACATTCTCTTTGCTTTTTACATCGATACTTCCACCCATCAGGCCGATCAGTTTTTCGCAAATAACAAGTCCAAGCCCGGTACCGCCGTACTTGCGGCTGGTAGATGAATCCACCTGTGAGAAGGCTTTGAACAATCTTTCCATTTTATCGGCCGGGATACCAATGCCGGTATCACGTATCTCAAACTGCAGTTCAATTTGTCCGTCGTTACTTACTTTATTTAAATGAACGCCCACAAATATCTCTCCCTGGTCGGTAAATTTGATGGCATTGCTTACCAGGTTCACCAGTATCTGGCGAAGCCTTAAACTATCGCCAATGATCTGCGCCGGAACGTTGTAATCGATCTCATACACCAGGTCGAGCCCCAGTTTACCGGCCCTGCCTGCAAATACATCCAGTACATCCTCAATGCAGGTACGCAGGTCAAAATCCCGGTGCTCCAGTTCCATATTACCCGATTCTATCTTGGAAAAGTCAAGGATATCGTTGATCACGGTAAGCAATGCTTCTCCGCAGGTGCTGATCGTTCTGGCATACTCCTGCTGCTCGGGTGTAAGTTTTGTTTCGTTTAAAAGTGAGGCCATACCGATCACCCCGTTCATGGGTGTACGTATCTCGTGACTCATAGTAGCCAGGAAAACACTTTTTGCTTTATTCGCTTCATCTGCTTCATGGCGGGCCTGTTCGGCCTTTTGATACGCCACTTTCAGGGCTTCTTCATTTAAGATGCGTTCTTTGTGGATCTGCGATTCTCTTTCCAGTCTTCCCATTTCCCGGGTTTGTTCCACCTGTATCTTGCTGTATTTCTTCAGCAGGTAAGCCCACAGGCCACAGGTAAAGAATATTAATGCCGCCAGCACGATATGTATAATGAAAGCGCTGAGTTCAATGGTATCTAACTGACTGAAATAAACTCCCTTTACCCCCGAGTTCTGCAAAAAAGCAAGCCCTGCATGATGGATCAGCACAAAGAGTACCAACGGTATCTGTAGTTTCCAGTTCTGGTACGTGATAAGTATGGCACTTCCAACAAAGGCAGCAAAATGCATTTCAAACAGGCCATGCATCTGGTAAATACCCTGGGCCATGAAAATACCCAGCACCACGCTTAATACGTACTGGTATAAATTAGAATCGGGCATGGCTGCCTTGGTATAGTAATAGGCAAAGAGGTTAAGTCCGCCCACGCCAAAAGCAATTAACCAGGTATCGTAAAACGGCGCCAGCAGTAAGCCGCAAACAAAAAAGCAGATAAGGAAATAATTCATCAGCTTATCTGATCTTTCCTTCACCTGTTGTGCAAATGAACCGGCGGGCCGTTGTTTTTCCAATTGAGTAAGTTCCATTTCGTTATTTGTTTTAGGATTTATTGGTCTTGCTTTTTACAGCCAGGCAATGAACAACCATAGGCGGTAAGTGCATAATTATTAAACAGGGGTTCGGGTTTGCTGGCCAGTAATGAATCAATGGCTGTTTGTGCGTAGTTGCTTTTTTTATCGGTGCAATAACGGCTTCGGTTATAATTGCCGCGGTAATAAAGTTCTTTATCTGCCGTAAGTAATACTGCCTGGGGAGTAGAGTAAACACCGCAGGTTGCAGCCAGTGAGGTATCAAACAGAACCGGTACGGTAATTCCGTATTTTTCCCGGATGGATGATTCTTTATAATTTTTATCTTTTGTCATCACCACGACTGCAAAACTTATTTTATCAGCATAGCTCTTCACCAGGTCTTTAAAGTGAGGTATGTTAAACCGGGAACAGGGGCAATCGGGATTAAAAAAATGCAGGAACACCGGCTTCTTTACCGGCGCATTGAATGCGTGGCTGATATCGATCCGCTCTCCTGCTGCAACGGCATGATAGGCTTCAGGTACAGGTGTTGGCAGGCTATACCGCCACTCGCTGTACCAGAACAAACTGAATATTCCGGCAAAGGCGAACAATAACAGCAGGATAGCGATCGGTTTTTTCATTGGTTGAATGGCAGCAGAAAAAAAGAAATGAATGCGCTTGTTGCTGTTCTTTTACCGGCATTCCGGGGTTTACGGGTAAGTAAATTCATTGCCATGGCTGGTTGCTTGGTAAGTATATTGTATCACCCTATAAAACTCCGTTTACTTCTTATTAGTATGAGAAAAAACGCTCAAAGTTTTGTAGAAATAATTCTATTAATGCCTGCAGCAACCGATTTTGCAGCATCATGTACAATACAGCTATTCATTTTGAGTTGTACCATATTGCAGCCGGGTTTACC
>DAOQRQ010000335.1:0-3782 GCA_035355815.1 Ferruginibacter sp.
CTGCATACGAACCAGCTGCGCTAAATATAAACCGGCAGTTTGCTGACCCAGTTTATCCTTCCACTTTTTTATTTTTCTCCCGGTGGTTGCAATGCCTTTATACCCGGCGATATTACCCGGGATGCGGATCATGTGGTTCACGTTTCTTTTGATACCCTTCTCGATCGCCTTTTTTACCTGCTCATCGGTCACGGTCTTTTTTTCTTTGGGATAATAGATCTGCCCCCTGGGTGCAAAAGCGCCTTTGGCAAAACGTACCCTTTGTAATTCATATTCGGTGAGTGATGTAACGGTTTCCATCACGGGATCACTGATCATGTATTTATCATCTTCCTTTCCAAACACGATCATATTGTGTGCATTGAAATGGAAGCGGTATTCTTTAGGAAAATAAGTAAGGTAATAAACACCTACCTGGGCCCCAACCGCCCTTCCGGCATTAAGGCATTCGTCTAAATATCTTTTGCCTGCTTCCTGTGAAGTGAATTTTTTCCGGGCAACGGCAATGCCAAGTGCATTACAGGTTCTTTTAAAAATTAGGCCGGGCATGGTTCGGAAGGCGATGGCCGGACCGTTGTTTATTTTAAGAAAGGGCAATTGTACATAGAACAAACCAGAGCCAATTCCAAAAGCAAGAGGTTCTGTAAGTTGCTTTGCCCCGGCAGATCGTAATAAGTTTGTGGTAACCCCGTTCTCGCAATGAGCCGCCTGCAAATGTTTAAATTCATTATTCATGCACATTCATGGTTTTTAATTCTTCCACACTTACATTAAATGCTTCGGCATATTTTTTTAATCTTTCTTCTGATAGGTTTTTGAAAGCGGCTGCCCGCAGATGTTTTTTGATGGTCCATTTCCAAAAGCCGGTGTAGGCAGCAACGATGCCGATGTCCATCAACCGCAACTCCATGAAATATAAAATGGGACTGGCTTCATTGCGCAGCACTTTTTGCCGGGCGTCTTCAATACGTTTTTCAATATCCTGCCAGGCCACATCCAGCGCCTTGGTCTTTACTTCCCAGCCGGTGCTTAACTCGGTGCTGTATTTACCCGAGCTATCAACCGCATACACCACTTCCTTGGTTAATTTGTTGAGAGCGCCGTCGTCCTGGGGTATTTCTTCTTTTTTCATATTGCCACAATGGTTTGGTTGATATGAAAGATGAAATTACTACAATAACCTAAATAATCCCTTTAAATGGAATGA
Source organism: Ferruginibacter sp. (assembly GCA_035355815.1). Classification (GTDB taxonomy): domain Bacteria; phylum Bacteroidota; class Bacteroidia; order Chitinophagales; family Chitinophagaceae; genus Ferruginibacter. The sequence continues at coordinate 1,208 of DAOQRQ010000335.1, forward strand.
TCAGCAAACGGTAAGAAGGCTGTACATATAAGAAAAACGGGCGCTTTCCGGAACAAGTAATAAGATCTTATCACCCACTTTCAGTTTTCCGCTGTGGTATAATTCATCCACCATCAGGTAAACCGATGCGGCACCAACGTTGCCAACCGTGCTGAGGTTAACGAACCACTTATCGTAAGGGATGCCGGTTCCGTTCTCTATCAGGCGCTGGAATATTTTATCCTTAAAGAAATTGCTCGACATGTGTGGCAGGAAATAATCGACTTCAGACGATTGCACACCGTGTTTATCCAATGCCGCCTTTAATCCTACGCCACCCAGGGGAACAATGTTTTCGCTGAGCAGTTTCACATCCTGTTTTATACTTAAGATGGATTTGTTGTTTATCTCATCATGGGTGAATTCCATGTAACTTTTTAAGCTGCCGTCTTTTTGTTTTTCACTGGCGCTGTACATACAGGTTTCCATTTTATTGGCGTAAGAAAAACCTTCCAGCCATTCTACTTTAAGGCTAAGCCCGGTTTCATTCTTTTTGTTTGTCATTAAGAAAGCAGCAGCGCCATCCGACAACATCCAGCGCAGGAATTCTTTTTCAAAACCGATGTATGGGTTTTCTTCAAGCTCTTGCAGCTTCTTCGCTTCGTCTTCAAAAACATCGGAAATGAGTAAGGTGGAAAAACGTTCAGAACCGGTAGCTACTGCCAGGCTTGCATCGCCTGTTTTAATGGCCATATACGCATACTTCAGTGCGTGCATACCGGCACAGCAAACACCAGCCGGAGATACCACTTCAATCGAATTGGTTTCAGGCAGCAGTCCATGCACCATTACACCGTGTGAAGGCATCACCTGGTCGGGGGTGGATGTTCCGCAGGAAAGCAGGTCGATTGCTTTTAGTTTGGTATCGTCATTGGCTAAAAGGGCTTTTACTGCTTCGGCAGTTATCTGTGCATTGGTATGCGTTACTTTCCTGTCTTTTGTTAAAGCATAGTATCGGTTGGTAATACCGTTGTTCCGTAAAACAATTCGTTTTGATTTGGAAGGCTGGCCATTTATATAGCCCAGGTAATCTTCCATTTCATCATTTGATACCGGGTTGTTTGGGAAAAAAGAAGACGTATTGGTAATGTAAACCTCGTTAAAAGACATCAGCAGTTAGGGTTAATTAATTTATACCTGAATATTGTTGTTTTTGCCTTTTTATGCGTTCCGATAAAAAGGGCTTGAAGAATATAGCATCAACAGTTAGTATGATCGGCGCAGCTATAAACAGTGCAATTAAAAGATAATATTTGAATGCAACAAGCCAGGCTGTCTTTTTTTTCTTTTTGGCAATGAGGTTTGCCCATATGCCGAAGATGCGCTTGGCCTTTGATTCTATAAACATTAAATTATATTTTACTACCACAGCTTTTTGCTGAAGCAGCTCATCGTGCATACCATCCCAGGACCCTTTATCAAGATATTTTTTAATGGTAGTACCAAAGACAGAAGTTCCGGCTATATCCTGGTCGGAAACGCCGGGCTTTGGGAAAATGTTCAGCCACCTTCCTTTCTTTCCTTTGAACATCCAGTAAAAAATGGTGATAAAGCTGATGAAGTTGTGATGCTTATCCACCAGGGAAATATGGCCAACCAGTTTTGCGCCGGATTCCCGGAGTATTGCTTTTACTCTTTCCATAGCACTGATCCACATATTACGGGCGCCGGTGATGGCAACAACGGGGCTGTCTTTTAAAACAGCTCTTACAGCCGGATGGAGCAGGATGGAATTCACCGGGATGGAAGGGGAAAGGAACCATGCCTGGTAACCAAGAATGACCAGGTCGTACCCAGGTTCTTTTAACTGAAATGGCTTTAATTCGGTGGGTACTTCCTTCACACAATCGGGCATTACGGCAAAAAAGGCCTTGCCATTCCAGGGGAAAGGGTAATCTTCTGCAACCTGCACCCGGACTTTTTCAACCGAATGGCCGGCTTCAATGAGTGGAGCAACCAGGTTGTCGGTGATGTCTGTAAGCTGGCCCGACTGTGAATAATAAATAACAAGAATTTTCTTACCCATGCGCTGCAAAGTTAAGGGAGCAGTCCCTTTAAAGCAGTTGATTTTTTACTATAGTCTGCAAGGGCCTGCTGAACCGCCGGAGGCAGGGTTTTATAATTGGAGCGGATCAATTTACTGTCGTGGTCAATATTGCCCCTGTAATCAACCGCCTTGGGTGCATGTTCCTGTATGATGAGACGAAGAAAACAATACTCGGTATTGTCGCTGTCTTTTTTTATAGAAGCTTCCAGTTTTTTCCGGCCTTCTTTAAACAGGCTTAATTTGTCTTTTGCTTTGGCAACCAGCCCGGCTTTTCGCATCAGCAAAGCGCCTTCAAAAGCGTCTTTTTCATTAATGGAAGAAGCCTTAACAATATTCAATTGTGTGTTTACCTCATCTACTTTTTCTGATGCCATTGCATTATAAAAGGCGGTTCTGTCGAAACCGGCTTTTCGAAGATTCCCGCGGGCTGGTACTACAGAAAAAGTAGATGAGGTAAACACACAATTGAATATTGTTAAGGCTTCTTCC
>DAOQRQ010000336.1:0-3782 GCA_035355815.1 Ferruginibacter sp.
TTTACAGATATCTTAACGAATGTACCAAAACAGAAAGTTCATGAAACGTTTTTTTCTTTTTTTACTCCGCAAATGATCCAGCGCCCTGGTCACGGTAATGCGGTATATCCAGGTAGATAAAAGTGAATCGCCTTTAAATTGACCGATGGAACGGTAAACCTGTATAAAAACCTCCTGGGCTATATCTTCTGCCTCGGTATGATGTTGCAACAGGCCGAGGGCTGTATTAAATACCTTATCCTGGAACAGAATGACCAATTCCTTAAATGCAGGCTCCTCCCCGTTGCGGAGGCCCAAAAGCAATTCCTCTTCTGTCAAAGGCGGTGCGGTTTTTAATTAGACGTTACAAAATACTAAAACCTTCGGTCCTAGGATATACTTATTGAAAACCCCGGACAAACTGTTTTACCCTGTTATCAAAACCGGTTGATCCCGCGAATAAGAAATGATGCTTTATCGGTACCACATAGATAGGAAAGTCATTAAGTTCACGTATGAATTTCTCTAACCGAACCGCATCTTTCTCGGTGGTTAACACGATCTTTTTTTCTGCTTTCATTTTTTCAAACTGTTGCCTGATGTCCCGCAGATCGTTGCTGTGAAAGATATGGTGATCAGCGTAACGCAGCATGTCGTAGGTAGCCACCGAATCGGTAAGATGTTTTTTCAAAGGCGCCGGGTTGGCAATTCCGCATACAAGCAGTACGGCATATTCCGGTGTAAGATCAAGTGGCTCTTTATTAAAAAGCTGGTAAGGCTTATCGTAAACAATGGTTGTAAAATAAACGGTTTGATTCCTGGATGGATTTATTTCCAGTAAAAGTTCATCCCGTTCCATTTCCGGCAGGTTTGCCGGGCATTTTGTTACAATGATGATATCCGCTCGCCGGCTGCTGCTTCGTACATCACGCAGGTTGCCGGAAGGAAGCATGAAGTCCCTGGTGTACAGGTCGGAATAATCTGTAAGGATGATATTGAGCCCGGCCCTTACCTGCCGGTGCTGAAATGCATCATCTAAAATGATCACCTGCGTATCGGGTCGTTCATGCAGCAATTGTGGTATGGCAACCAAACGTTCTTCTCCCACGGCCACCGCCACATCCGGAAATTTCTGGTGAAACTGCATGGGCTCATCGCCTATCTCCAGCGCCGTGGTATTCGCATCAGCAATGGCAAAGCCCGTTGTTTTGCGCTTGTATCCCCGGCTGAGTGTGGCTGTTTTAAAATCATTCTTTAAAAGCCGTACCAGGTATTCGGTCATGGGTGTTTTACCGGTGCCGCCGGCGGCCAGGTTTCCCACGCAGATCAGCGGGAAATTAAAAGAGGATGATTTAAGTATGTTCTTGTCGAAAAGTTTATTGCGCAGCCATACCACCGCTCCATAAATGAGCGAAAAGGGGAACAGCAGGTATCTGAAACTACGAAGCAAATGGTTAACAGGTTAATTGGTTGATTAGTTAATTGGTGGTTCATGGTTCATTTGTATTTCCATTAACTATGAACCATGAACTATCAACTGTTTATAAAGATAGAAAAGATAGTGGTGCCGTAGTTACGTTCTGTTTTATAATGGGGAAATTTCTTGTAATCATTCCTGGGTGTATGTTCCAGTACAAACCAGCCGCCGGGCTTCAATAAATTCTTTTCAAACACTTTCTTTGGCAGTTCGTCGATGGTTGTTAATGCATAAGGCGGGCCGGCAAAAATAAGATCGTATTGCTGGCCGCAGGTTTCCATAAAACGGAATACATCCGATCTTACCACGTTAAAGTGGTCAAAAGCCAGTTCAGCTGCCGTCTTTTTAATGAAAGCATACATCTTTTCGTCTTTCTCTACAATGGTGATCTCCGGCGCTCCCCTGCTGGACAGTTCGTAACTGATGCAGCCGGTTCCGCCAAAAAGGTCAAGCACTTTTAATTCGTCTATCTCTAAATTATTTTGAAGAATGTTGAAGAGTCCTTCTTTGGCAATATCGGTGGTAGGCCGGGTATGCGGCATATTTGCCGGCGGGTTTATCCTGCGGCCACCATGTATGCCGCTGATTATACGCATATGGCCTGGTAAAATAAATGGCTGAAAAAATGCGGGGGCGAACTCTTCAGTTCTTCCGCGATGGTGAAATTTGCCGGGATGCTGTTGAATTCTATATCCAGGAAATATTTATAAACGGCCGCATACAGGTTCGATCTTTTATCCACCATTCCGCTCAGGCAAAGCCGGACCGTATCGGGTGCTGCTTCAAAAGCACGGCAGATATTCAGCAGGTGAAAAACAATATCATCGGGAGTGTTGTACGTAAAATTCTGGATCGCCTGCAGTTTACCTTCTTTGCAAAGCATGGCGGTTAAACTTCCGGTGTAGAACAGCACAAAGAGTTGGTTACCGCCTTTCATCACCCGGTCTACCAGCAATGAATACTGGTGACTTTGTTGTACAGCAGGAAATATGTTTTCCATGATATCACTGGCAGGCTGTGGCACCCGGTACACATTATGCAGATTATGCTTGTACAGGAAGTCGTGATGAAGTACGGCATTTCCTGTATCACCAAAAACAAGATTCAGCATGGCAGCACTGTTTTCCTTTTCAAAAAATTGGGGTGGTACCAGCACCGCTTCGGGGTAACCCCATATAAGATGGATGTCTTTATACTGTTTTTTCAGCAACGGTTCTGTGCGCAGTATCTCCTGCAATTCTTCATTCACTTCTGCCTCGGTAAGTTTATTGGGAAATGAATACATCACCACTGCCTGGAAACAATCGCCGGTATTCAGTATGGTGAAGGAAATACCCATGGGGCCTGCTTCTATCACCAGTTTGGCCGACTCGGTATATATTTTCGGAGCCTGTATATTAAAAGATGGATTCACTTTTTGCGTTTGGGGGGGCAAAATAAGATAATTTTGCTGACTTTATGGAAAGTACAGCTGCAATCAAAGACCTGAAAGTTAAGGTTACCAATAAACAGATCCTGTCAATTGCTTTACCTATAACCCTTGCCATTCTTATTCCCCAGATAAATATGCTTACCAACAGCATTTTCCTGGGCGATCTGAGTACCGAAGCATTGGGCAATGCGGGCATTACGGGTGTTTTCTACCTCATTTTTGCGGTGGCCGGAAATGGATTGAACAATGCATTACAGGCAGTATTTGCCCGGTATGCCGGAAGCGATAACAGCGAAGCATTTAAAGTGATCCTTGCCCAGGGGATCCGCATCTGCCTTCAGTTTGCATTGGCGGGTATCCTGATCACCTGGTTCATTGCACCGTATATCATGCAACAGGTGGCCGATCCAAAAGCCTATCCTGCCGAGATGGAATTTTTAAAGATCCGCATACTGGGATTGCCTTTCTTATTTTTATTCCAGATGGGTAATGCCTTCCTGGTGGCGTCGCTCAACAGCCGCTACCTGATGATCGGTTTTATCTGCGAAGCCGCTTTGAATATCCTGCTCGACTTCCTGCTTATCAAAGGCCGGTTTGGATTTCCGGCACTGGGATTCAACGGCGCTGCGGTGGCTTCAGTGATCTCAGAAATTATCGGGTTGATCGTGGTACTGATCGTGCTTTACCGTACCGGCTTAAAAAAGCAATACGGTTTGCTTAAACGTTATGCTTACGACAAAATAATAACCAAACAGATACTCACCATATCGGCCCCGCTGATGCTTCAGTATGTGATCAGTGTAACTACCTGGCTGGTTTTCTTTTTTCTGATAGAAGGATTGCATGATGAAACGGCAAAAGCGATCAGCAATATCATGCGGAATGTATTCGGAC
>DAOQRQ010000337.1:0-3780 GCA_035355815.1 Ferruginibacter sp.
TTTCAAACGGCCGCCGATATGATAAGACGCATAGGGCCCGGCATTGATATACAGTTTATGGATGTGCAATCTTGCCAAAACGGGCATTTCCAGGCTGTACAATTTCAGGGTTGATCTGCTTCCTGTTGCGGGGTTATCCTTTTTTAAAGTGCCGCCCTTGATCGCAAAATAGAGCTCGGGCACTACCGAAAAATTTTTGCTGATACCAGCCTGGTAAGAAACCCCGGCCTGCAGACCGCTGAAATTCTTTTTATACGGACGCAGGCTGCTGTTTGATTTTCCATAGTTGAAATTGGTGGTCAGTGAATTGATCGAAATACGGAATCGATTGGTCTGACCCATAGTGAATGCCGAAACTGTCAGGGACAGCGTCAGCATCATGATTGTCTTGGTTACTGTTTGCATAAAATTTGTTTTAGTAGTTATTGTTTCTTTTTTTTGTTTTCCTTCCTTCGGGGTAATACGATTCCTGTTCTTCCTTTTGGAAGATCTTTCCTGTTTCAATTAATGATTGGATTGGAACGGTTACCTGGTTATCCTGCCTTGCAGATCAACAGTACAAAATTAGATCAGGCAGGTGCCTTGCCGGCAGGACGAAAATTCAATTGTATAGCACTTATCTTAAAATGTTCATCATTCATGCACCCGTAATTTTTCATTTTGCATAAGTAATGCCGAACCGGGCTTAAAGCCTTTTACCAGCAGGTAAACACCCAGCGAAAATTCAAATACAGCTACCGGAACCGCAGCCAAACCCGCCAACGGTGAAATACGATCAATAAACCCGAAAAGTATGGCTATGTATCCTGCAACGAGCGGCAATGCACCTGCAATACCGATAACAGAAAGTGTACGGGGTACCAGCCGTGACCTGTATAACAGTACTCCCAACAGCAGATCGTTTATCGCAGGAATAAATCCCTGGCCCAGCAGGAATATCCGGTCGTACAGTGTAACAAGTGCGTGACTGATTTCCCCCGCATCTGCTCCTGCGCCGTTCTGATGCAAACCAACTGCCGTTAATAAAAACGCAACTCCTGCAAACATGGTACCGGCCTCCAGTACCCGGGAAGCTACCAGGCCCAACGCCAGCGTGTTGTTCTGCCTTTTAAGCAGGGGATATAAAATCACCGCAGTGGCAATGCCGGCAAGTGCAACTATTATTTCAAGTATTCCGCCAAGGATGATATCATTGTCATTACCCGGATGCAACATGAAACCAGGTTCATGTATGGGGGCATACAGGCTGAGCGTTGGAATGGAAATAAAAGTGAGCAGGTAGAATATCCCTGCAGGCAACGATATTTTTCTGCCCGCATTGATAACCGTATCCTGCGAATCAGCAGGCAGCGCTTCTATATTGATGTTCTTATTCATGCTATTCGTTTTAATGTTATAAAAAATATTCTTGCAGCAGCAGAGAGCGGGCTCCGGATTTAAGAAATGGTTCGGATCAAAAATTTTCTTCAATCAGTTCTTTATTCAGCATTATGCCGGTAGTAGTACCCATGCCCACCGCATTGGCCACCGTACGCATGCGGCTTACATTATCGCCGCAGGCAAAAACACCTGGCACCGTGGTCTTATGCGCCGGATTTATTTTGAGGTATCCTTCCTCCGTTAATTCGCAGCCCAACGATTCCGGGAGTGCAGAATGCTGTGCAAAGGGCAGCCTTGCATAGATGGCATCAACCGGCGATTTTGTTCCCATTGTAAACAGGATGTTTTGTACATGGCCATCCTGCTGCTCAAGCGCTGCAATTTCAGCGGTTACGATCTTTATCCTGTGCTGTTGCAGTTTTTCCTTTTGCTGCTGGTTAAGCGTAGCTGACCCGTTGGTATAAACCGTCAGGTCATTCGTCCAGTTTGAGATCAACTGGGAAAGTTCAAATGCATTATCACAGTTGGCAATGATGCCCGTCTTTTTATTCCTTACTTCATAGCCGTGGCAATAAGGGCAGTGCAGCACACTTATCCCCCAGCTTTCAGAAAAACCTGGAATACGGGGCAGGATGTCTTTGATACCGGTTGCAAAAATCAATTTGCGTGACCGGAATATTTCACCTGCGCCTGTTTCGATTTCAAATCCGTTGGGAGTTTTACGGGCACCTGTTGCAAGGCCATTCAAAAAATCTACCGTGTTGTACCGGCTTACCTGTTGTTTGGCGATGGCTGCAATTTCTTTCGGGGTTTTCCCGTCGTTGGTTAAAAAATTATGCGAATGCGGGGTTTGCTTATTACAGGGATCGCCGCTATCAATGATCAACACGTTCCGCAAAGCCCTGCCCAGGGCCATACCTGCCGCCAGCCCGGAATAGCTGCCACCGATGATGATCACATCGTATTGCCTGTCTTGCTTCATTTCAATTTTGATGTTTTAGCTGAGAATACCCTGAATAAAGATTCCAGCGCCGGCACGCCGATGAAGATCATCCACGGCACCAGCGAGATCGTGAGAATGAATGTACGCTGGTACAGAGGCAGACCAGACATCTGCTCACCAAATAAAAAAAGGAATGCTGTGATGGAAGGATAGATGACCAGCCAGATCTTGAGGGTGGCCAGCAGTTTCATTTTTAGTTTCATGATGTTTATTTTAAACGATGATCAATTCGTTCACAAAACTAATGACTGATAAAAACAGCAGGCAGGACGCCTGTGAAGTTGGGCAGTACTTATTTAAAGTTCTTCCGGAATGCCTCCGGCGAGAAACCGGTCTGCTTTTTAAAGAAGCGTACAAAATAAGAAGGGTCTTCATATCCAAGCTGATCGGCAATTTCTTTAACCTGGCTCGAAGTTGCCAGCAAATATCTTTTTGCCTCCAGCACGATCTGTTCATTGATCAATTCGGAAACGGTTTTCCCAACAGTGGTCTTTGTGATGGCATTCAGTTGATAGGCCGAGAGGTTGAGCAGGCCGGTATAGTCCGAAACATTTTTCTTTGTGCCTATATTCGTTTCCAGCAGGCGCATAAGCTCTTCGTACCGATCCTGTGTGTAATTGTTTTCGCTGCCGCTGGTACGGCCCGGTTCTTTGCTCTGCCGGATCCACTCAATAAAAAAGAGGTCGAAGTTGGCCCTGATCGCTTCGGCATAGCCCTCCTCCCGGGCTGTGAACTCGCCGAAGACCATCGCCAGTATGGAATACAGTTTCCTGAAGCGGGCAGCCTCCACTTCGCAATAATTTTTTCCGGTGGCTTTTTTCCAGCGCTGATCGCTGATCCTGTCTTTCGGCTGGTAAAAAGCCGGATCAAATTCCAGCAGGTATCCTTTGCTGCCGGCCTTTAACTCCAGCCGGTGCACCTGGCCGGGACGCAGGATGAAGAGAGAATGATCCTGCACCTTAAATTTTACAAAGTCGATCTCGTGCATACCGCTGCCCTTTTCAACAGCCAGTATAAAATAGAAATTATGCCGGTGAAGTTCGTGCATCATATCGCCGGCTCCCATCACCTGTTCCAGGCTGCGGATGCTGAATCTTCCGGCTGCGCTTTGCTCACTATGCGCCGGGGCGATCTGTTTGACAGGGATCTTCTTCATTGGGGAATTAAGATACGATTTTGGAGGATAGTTTATTCGTTTTTTGGTGAACGCCGTTGCGATCCGGATTTCCTGCCGTGGAAGGCTCAAATTGAACATTGTGCGTTGAGCATTGTATATTGAACATTAAAAAATACCCAATAATCAATTCTCAATATCCAATTTTCAACGGAATACCGTTCTCTGTTCTGCATTCCTTGTTCATTATTCCCCTGCCGCGGAGGGCCCAAATTGAACATTG
>DAOQRQ010000338.1:0-3772 GCA_035355815.1 Ferruginibacter sp.
TTGATCTTATAACTTTCCCTGCTGTGGCAAATAGAAAGACAAATACCCGTTTTACCGGCCCGGCCTGTACGTCCGCTGCGGTGGGTGTACACTTCCATATCATCGGGTAATTCGTAATTGATCACATGGGTGATCGCATCCACGTCAATTCCCCTTGCTGCCACATCGGTGGCTATCAGCAGTTGTAAATTCTTACTGCGGAAACGTCCCATCACTTTATCACGTTGTTGCTGCGACAGATCACCATGCAATGCTTCAATCTCGTAGCCGGCTTTTGCCAGGCGTTCAGAGATATCCTGTGCATCGGCTTTTGTACGGGTGAAAATAATGGCATACATGCCCGGGTTAAAATCGATCAGCCGTTTTAACGCTTCATAACGCTGGTGCGCCGGAACCACAAAATACTGGTGGTCGATATTTACATTGCCGCTGTTCTTTTTACCAACGGTAACTTCTTTCGGGTTCTCCATATAATTCTTAGAGATGGCCCTTACTTCCGGTGGCATGGTGGCGCTGAATAACCAGGTGCTTTCGCGGTTGATGGTATTCTTCAATACAAAATCAATATCGTCGCGGAATCCCATGTTCAGCATTTCATCGGCTTCGTCCAGTACCACGTATTTTACCTTTTGCAGGTCGATGGCTTTGCGTTCGATGAGGTCGATCAAACGGCCGGGGGTTGCTACCACTATATGTACGCCTTTTTTCAGGTTGCGTATCTGCATCATGATGGAAGCACCGCCATAAACGGCTTCGGTGTAAATATTGCGGCTGTGTTTTTTAAATGTTTCAATATCGTTGGTGATCTGCAGGCAGAGTTCCCTGGTAGGGCAAACGATCAGCGCCTGCGGATGCCTTTGTGCCGGGTCAATTAACTGTAACAGGGGTAATCCAAAAGCGGCTGTTTTGCCGGTTCCGGTCTGGGCCAGGCCGATAAAGTCGGTAGTGCCCGATAATAAAACGGGAATGGCTTTTTCCTGGATGGAAGTGGGTGTTTCAAATCCTAATTCGGTAACGGATTGTACCAATTGTTCGTTCAAGCCTAAGGCTTCAAATGCATTCATGAAATTTGTTTTGCGATAGCCACATGCTGTTTCCCGTTTGTACCGAGCTATTCGAAGTACCGGGATGTCATGCTTTTGGCCGTTGTATCAAGTGCAGGGGCGTCTAAAATGGCCCCGGGGATAGATCTGTTTTCAACAGCAACTGAGCATGTCATGTAATTCTCAGTTATTAATAATGGGCGCAAAGGTAAGGCTTTTATGCTCTAAAACAATGTAATGGGCAAAGTTTACGTTTAATACGGGCTTTTTAGTGCGACATTAAACTATTTTTGATTTTTATAATCTATATACGGCCACACTCAACCCGATATGCATAAAATTCTGATCCTGCTGCTGGCGGTCTTCAGTACCTCATTGGTGCATGCACAAACCGACTCCCTCACCAAAGAGGAGCGGCTTGCGCTGGATTCGATGTTTAAAAATGATGAGTTTGTTAAGCTGATGATGGGACCCGGGAAGAAGAAAAGTTATTTTGATGTTCGTGTAAATGCAGGAAACCAGTTGCTGAGCACCACCAATAATAATACAAATGCAGGGGGATTGAAATCCCAGTTCACCTTAATACCAACAGTGGGATATTATCATAAGAGCGGGTTTGGCCTCGACCTCAGTGCTTTTTGTACTTCAGACAGCGGCTCGTTCAAACCTTACCAGTATGCCATTAACCCATATTTTGAATACAATGGCAAATCGGTTTATGCAGGGGTATCATATACCAGGTATATCACTGATAAATCATCCAATCTTTCGCCTAACCCGTTCCAGAATTCTTTCTATGGAAATTTTCTCTATACCAAATCATTTATTGAACCAGGTATTTCTGTCAGTTATGCATCCGGAAGTTTTACAGATACCGTTACCATACTGAGTACGACGAAGAATGTAAAAATTAAGCTGTCTGACTTCAGCATAGCGCCTTATATACAGCACGATTTCTATTTTTATAAACTGTTTTCTAAAAACGACAGACTGAACTTCTCGCCTTCTGTATTATTGATCGGAGGCAGACAGCAGATCCGGATACCCGGGCTTAATAGCGGACGAATACTTAGTTTCCCCCGTTTACGTGACCGGCTTAAGAACCGCTTTGAATCCGATTCGAAATTCCAGTTACAATCAGTAGCTGCATCGCTTGCTTTAAAGTATAAGTATAAAAAATTCTATGTCAGTCCTAATTTTTACATTGATTACTACCTGCCATCAACTACATATGACCGGTTAACAACCATATTTTCTGTTACCACCGGCTTTTCTTTCTGATAACCACTCTCTTAACAAAAATTTGTACGTATCATTTTGTGCATGGCATATTCCTTGCGCCTTACCTGCGAATCAAAATTGAAAATATGAAAACGAAAATCCTTTTACTGGCATTAGTAACCCTTATCGGCACATCGGCCTTCTCTCAAAAAATTCATGTTGGCGTTAAAGGCGGCGCTGCCATCAACAAACTTACCGGCAAATCGTTTAAAGACGAATTCTCCTTCGGGTATCATGTGGGCGGTTTTGTAGAGATCGGACTGGGTAAAAAATTCGGCATCCAGCCCGAGATCATTTTCAGCCAGACCAACGTGGATACTTCCAGCACCTTCAGCAGTGTGTACCAATTCAAACAACTGGATAAAGTACAGCTGAAATATTTAAGCTTCCCCATTTTACTGAACATCAAACCAAGCAAGATACTTACGATGCAGGTTGGTCCGCAATTCGGTATACTCACCAACAAGAGCAATACGCTTTTGCAAAACGGTAAGGAAGCATTTAAGAGCGGCGACTTCAGTATGCTGGGCGGCGTGCAGATAAATATCCGTCACTTCAACATTTATGGCCGTTACGCCATTGGCCTCAGCAATATCAACGATATTGATAATACGGAAAAATGGAAGAACCAGAGTATCCAGCTCGGTGTAGGACTTACATTATAATAGCAACTTCGCCAAAGCTCAAAACTTTGGCGAAGTTTTTTAAGGGCGTATGATCTGCAGGGAGCCATCAGCGTTCCACTTAACAACGGCGCTGGGTAAAGCAGGGACCAAATCATCCTGGCGGTGTTGAACAATATAGTCAACACCGTTTTTTATTACCACATCAATATCAGTAAATACAGCAGGAGCCGGGTACCCGGATACATTGGCAGATGTAGATACGATCGGTTTGCGGAACCGTTTGATGAGGTCTTTACAAAACCGGTCCCTGGTGATGCGGATGGCGATGGTATTGTTTTGCGGCGTGAGATTCTGGGCCAGCCCCACTGCGCCTTCATAAATGATGGTGGTAGGTTTATGGATGCCCTTGATATAATCAAACACTTTAGGATCAGGCTGGGTAACATATTTAATGATGTCACGTTCATCCGCCAGCAGGATGATCATACTTTTTTCATCCGATCTTTTTTTGAGTGCATAGATGCTTGCCACGGCCTCTTCATTGGTAGCATCGCAGCCAATACCCCAAACGGTATCGGTTGGGTAGAGTATGAGTCCGCCCTTATTTAATACACGAAGCGATTCTTCTATATCAATATCAAAATTCATAAAGGATCTTTAGATAACCGGCCTGCAAATTATGACAAAGCATTGTAAACAGCCGATACGATCATTTGTTCATCCAGTTTCACCAGGCACTGGGGTATGCCGTATATTTTGCAGGTATTACTTACACAGGGTTCGCAATTCAGCTCACCCAGCCTGATGATGGTTCGGTTGTTT
>DAOQRQ010000339.1:0-3758 GCA_035355815.1 Ferruginibacter sp.
CAACCGGGTAATAGCCCGCGCCCATAACCAGGTAGAGTTGCTGAATGACTGCACTGCTCATGCCGAGATCCTTGCCCTGACCACGGCCTTCAATTTTTTAAGCAGTAAATATTTACCCGAAGCAACCCTTTATGTAACGCTGGAGCCCTGCCTCATGTGCAGCGGGGCCCTGTATTGGAGTAAGATCGGCCGGATCGTTTATGGTGCCGAAGATGAGAAGAACGGGTACCGAAGATCAACGGGAAAGAATAATCCGTTTCATCCAAAAACGGAATTGCTGGGAGGTATCCTGAAAGAGGATTGTGCCGGGTTGATGAAAGATTTTTTCAAAGCAAAGCGGTGAATCACTGGATGATCAGTTTTGATCTTGCCTGTTTCTTATCCTGCTTCACTGCCAGGAAATAAATACCCGGCTTAAGCGAAAACATCAGAACGATCATTTCTGTTCCTCCCAAAACCAGTCTTTTCTCTTCTCTCACCGGTTGGTTAGTATTATCGGTTATCAGCACCTGTACAAAGCCCGGTTCAAAACCTTTCACCTCAATTTCAACCCGGTTAGTGGCCGGGTTTGGATACAGACGAACCGATGGTTTTATAATGACGGGAATACTGTCATTCTTTTTAGACCGATCGGCTATACCTGCAATCTGACTAATACTATCGGGCATAGCTGTACCTGGAGGTTTTTGTGCAAACCCTTTACAAATTCCGGAAAACGTAACAAAAAGAAAGAGTATTTTTTTCACTTTAAACGGGATAAGGAAATAGATAACGTAAATTTGTGGTCCATCTTTCACAATGATTTCTTAAAACATAAAACAGATACATTATGGCATTTACACTACCGGCTTTACCGTATGCACATGAAGCATTAGAGCCACATATCGACACAAAGACAATGCAGATACATCATGGCAAACATCACCAGGCTTATGTAGATAACCTGAATAAAGCCATTGCCGGAACCGAGCACGAGAATAAAACCATCGAACAATTAGTGGCAGAGGCGGGAAAAATCAGCCTTGCGGTAAGAAACAATGGCGGTGGCCACTGGAACCACAGTTTTTTCTGGGAAAGCCTGGCGCCCAATGCCGGCGGTACCCCAACGGGTAAATTGGCCGATGCCATTAATGCCGCTTTTGGGTCTTTTGATGCATTCAAGGAAAAATTTACAGCAGCAGGTATGACCAGGTTTGGCAGCGGATGGGCCTGGCTGATCGTAAAAGACGGGAAGCTGGAAGTAACCTCTACTCCTAACCAGGATAACCCCTTAATGGATGTGGCTGAAGTAAAAGGAAAACCCATTTTAGGCTGCGATGTTTGGGAACATGCATACTACCTGCATTACCAGAACCGCCGGGCCGATTACCTGGCTGCTTTCTGGAACGTGGTGAACTGGAATAAAGTGGCAGAACGGTTTTAGAGGCTATCCCCTAAAGCGGAATAAAAAAATTCAGCTGTGATCTTAAATGATTGCAGCTTTTTTATTTAATCATAAAAACAAGAATCTTAAAAATCAGCAGGCCCTTTTATATCTCAGGGATCCAGTTCTCCCTTAGGGGGCGGAGTGGGTTTTATGGCACCGGGTCGTACCCATGGCCACCCCAAGGATGACATTTGCTCACCCGTTTGATGGTGAGCCATAAGCCTTTTATGGGTCCATATTTTTTCAATGCTTCAATACCGTAATGCGAACAGGTGGGTGTATACCGGCATCTTTGTCCCAGCCAAGGAGAAATGATCCATTGGTACAATTTTATCAGCAGGATAAAAGGAAAGCTAAGTATCTGAAGCAGTATTTTCATTCACTATCTTAATAAGGCGTTTAATGGCTGATCCGGTTTTCTCAAATACCGTGGGGTAGTCGGGCAGTTCATTTCCTACATAAATAAAAAATACGGCCAGTTGTTTTTCTTTATTCTTCAGCTGTTCCTGGAGGATGCTCTTTTGCAGCCGGTATGCTTCCCTCATCAATCGTTTTACCCGGTTGCGGTCCACCGCTTTTTTGAAATGTTTACTCCCAACGGTGAAGCCTGCCTGTAAAACGGACTCCTTCGTTTCGGTATACTTCCACATCACCCGGAACGGGAAACTGGAGAACGACTTCCCTTCAGCAAAGAGCTGTTCAATGAGTTTACGGCTTTTTAATTTCTCCGTTTTCCCAAATCGGTATCGTTGACGGGGTTGCAAGTATTCAAATTTACTACTTCGCTCTTTATGCTGTTTCTGTCAATTCTTTCCCGGTAAAAAATGGGACTATGTTATGCCGGTATAAATAAAAAATGCCCCGCTGGTGCAGGGCTGAATTATATTAACCGGATCGCTGTTCAGGATACCGGCAGTTTTATTTTTTATCGCCGTGTTCGCTGGAAACGGTCAGTTTATGACGTCCTTTTTTTCTACGGCTGGCCAATACCTTGCGGCCATTAGCGGTTTGCATACGCTGGCGGAAACCATGAACTGATTTTCTGCGGCGTTTGTGCGGTTGATAGGTTCTTTTTTTACCTGGCATTGTTTTACGTTTTTCCTTTTACAAATTAATTTTCAGATCTGTTTGTTACACTCACCAGGGCACCATCCCTGCTGTTTGTGAAAGGACGGCAAAGGTAAGGGTAAAACGGGTACGGGGAAAGGGAAATTGAAGTTTTTTTACGATCTAAAGGCTTAAATGAGCCGATCTGACCGGTTTGCCATAAAAAACAGCGGCATGGCTGTCAAAATCCTCCGTTGAATCGGTGGTATAAAAGGCTATCTGGCCATTTTTACTGCATTTCCCCGCTATCTCGGGGTGTCGGGCCAGGTAACTGTTCAGACTGGCGGCTACTATTTCGCCCTGTGAAAGTATGGTAATGACCTTGGGGGTATTCTCCCTGATCTTATCAATCAGCAGGGGATAATGGGTACAGGCAAGTAATATGGTATCGATGTTACCCGATTGGCCCAGCAGTTCAGTGATATTTTTCTTGATAAAGTAATCTGCCCCGGGGCTGTGGTACTCATTGTTCTCTACCAATGGCACCCACATAGGGCAGGCCTGTTGGTAAACCTTTACAGCAGGATAGAATTTTGCAATTTCTATCGGGTAAGAATTGGAGATCACGGTACCATTGGTGGCCAGTATTCCCACATCGCCATTTTTTGTGAGCTGCCCGATCATTTCGGTTGTGGGGCGAATAACACCCAGCACTCTTTTACCTGCATCCATTTTGGGCAGATCATTCTGCTGGATGGTTCGCAGTGCTTTGGCAGAAGCAGTATTGCAGGCAAGCACCACTAAAGGGCACCCCTGCTCAAACAACCACTTCACACATTGCAGCGTGTATTCATAAACCGTTTCAAAGCTGCGTGTGCCATAGGGCGAGCGGGCATTATCGCCCAGGTATATATAGTCGTATTGCGGAAGCCGGGCCGTAATTTCTTTCAATACGGTCAATCCGCCATACCCGCTGTCAAATACGCCAATTGGTTGTTGCTTCATGTATCAAAAATAACAAAGCCCCCTGATGTAGCAGGGGGCTTTTATTTCTTTTTAAAGAAGACTAGTTGTTTTTAGGAGTGGCTGGTTTAGCGGCAGGGGCGTCTTTAATGCCCAGTTTTGCTTTTACAGCGGGTAACAGGTCATCGCCCGGAGGTGCAACAAGGATCGCATTGGTTGATTCATCAATTACGTATGAATATCCTTTTTCTTTAGCAACCGCTTTAATGGCATCCATTGCTTTTTCCCTGACAGGAGCAATCTTATCCTGGGCATACCTGCT
>DAOQRQ010000340.1:0-3754 GCA_035355815.1 Ferruginibacter sp.
ACAATAATTTTTGGGTAAAAACATCAATTGCCTTTTTTACAAGGGGAGCAGCCCGCTTATCGTTTGGTATTATTTCTCTATTTTTAATTTATAAATACAATAAAAACCACATAATTCTGTTTTGAAGCAT
Source organism: Ferruginibacter sp. (assembly GCA_035355815.1). Lineage (GTDB taxonomy): Bacteria > Bacteroidota > Bacteroidia > Chitinophagales > Chitinophagaceae > Ferruginibacter. The sequence goes on from DAOQRQ010000340.1 coordinate 131, forward strand.
ATTCGGCCCGAGTGTATTTTCGCATAACAGCCAAACAATAAACCAACCTGCTGCCCTGCATGAAAAGAAGAACTTTTTTAATAACCACTACTGCCGCATTAGCCGCCGCTTCCGTTCCGGTGGTACGATATTACAGCACCCGAAAGAAAAATTATCACCCGTTGATAATGCCGGAGGAACTTGGAAATTTCTGCGAAGAGAAAGCGATCCGTGAAATAGGAGATCAATACCGCAAAATGGCTCCACAGGAAAGCGACAAAGTAAAACTGGAACAACTGCTTCTTACCGATGAAACCGGTAAAACCATCACCCGGTCTGATAAAGAAGCGGTATCATTACTGATGGAGAAAAAAACATTGGACGATTTCAATAACTTCCGGATACATGTGCTGAACGGATGGGTGATCTCAGTAACCGAAGCCCGCCAGTGTGCCTTATTTTCTTTAACCTGATAAACCCGAACCACACACATGCATATTGATGCCCGACAATTAGATAATCAATCTGTAATAGAAGGAGACATTTGTATCATTGGCGCAGGCGCCGCCGGTATAAGCATGGCGCTTGACCTGGAAAACACTTCCCATAAAGTAATATTGCTGGAAGGCGGCGGAATGGAATACGATGACCGGGTACAGGAACTGTATAACGGAAAACTCACCGGTCATCCTTACTACCCCATGAAAGCAAGCCGCCTGCATTATTTCGGCGGAAGCACCGGGCACTGGGGAGGCATGTGTTCTACTTTTGATGATATTGATTTTGAAAAAAGAGATTGGGTGGAGAACAGCGGCTGGCCCATTACCCTCAAAGACATTTCACCCTATTATCCCAAGGCGCATGAAATATTAGACCTGGGCGCTTTTGAATGGGGTACCGAGTACTGGCTGAAACAAAACAATGCATTTAAGCTGTTACCGCTTGATGATAATATCATCTGGAGTAAGTTATGGCACTTCAGTCCGCCAACCAGGTTTGGAAACAAATACCGGGATGCCGTTGTAAATGCAAAGAACATTCACCTGTATACCTACGCTAACGTAGTGGATATTACCGCTACCGAAAATGTAGGTTCTGTTACACAGGTAACCATTAAGAATTATGCCGGGAAAGAACATACGGTAAAAGCTAAGCGGTTTGTGCTGGCCTGCTGCTCTATTCAAAATGCCCGGGTATTACTGGCCTGCAACAAACAGGCACCTAAAGGACTGGGCAACGACAACGATCTTGTTGGCCGTTACTTCATGGAACATGTAGAGATCAAGACCGGCGAAATGTGGCTCAATCATACCGACCCTCTTTTGTTTTACCGCATGGATGATAAAACAAAAGTGAGGGCAGAGCTGGCCATATCTCCTGCCAAACAAAAAGAACTGGGCGTATTAAATGGATCGGTATCATTGATGCCGCTGGCCATGTCTAAAAACACCATTCCTTCCATTAAAATATGGTCGCAGGATGATCCACGTAAAGCATTGGATACGTTTCATAAATATTCCAACCTGGATAAGCGGAATTATATCCAAAAACTTTTCTCAAAAGGATTTTATCAATCTTATGGTTTGTTCACAAGGGCCGAGCAGCTTCCCAATCCCGATTCAAGGGTGGTGCTGAGTGAAGAAAAAGATGAACTGGGTGTGCCCCGGGCTAACCTGCACTGGGCATTATCTCCCATCGATAAGAAAACGGTTTACCAGATCAATAAACTTTTAGGACAACAGATCGGCGCTGCAAGATTAGGCCGGGTAAAGCTGTACGACTTTTTGGTTGATAACGACCCGCAGCTGCCCGACTATACCAGCGGAGGCTGGCATCACCTGGGTACTACCCGCATGCATGAAGACCCGAAGAAAGGAGTAGTGGATGCCAATTGTAAAATTCATGGAATTGATAACCTGTTTGTGGCGGGAGCATCCTGTTATACCACCGGTGGTGCAGTGAACCCAACACTTACCTGTGTGGCCATAAGCCTGCGCCTTTCGGCTCATTTGAAAAAACTGGGATAGCATTATTTTATCACACCCTTCTTCTTGTCATCCTTCTTTTCCATTTGTACAATGCCCAGGCACACATGCCCAGCAACAGTACATGAAAACAACTGTTCATGAGGTAGTGCTTTAGAAAGAATGATGATGCGGCAAGCATATTGGCAGCCATCCACCAATACCAGCCCTGTAGTTTTTTCTGTGTTATTGCCCACAGCCCTGTAAATGAGGCGGCATATATTAATGCATCCATCCATGGAATAGAACCGGCAGCAAAGAACTGTTTGCCGTACTGAAAGGCTGCATACAAAACAACAGCGGACGCTCCAAAGATGAGCAACTGTATCAGTCCGTCTTTTTTTGTTGATGAGCTGATGCGGATCACCCGGTGACCTTTACGGTCTCTCTTTGCCCATATTATCCAGCCATAAGCGCTCATAGCAATGAAATAAAGATACAGGGCGATTTGACCATAGTGCCCTTCGTCGAAACTGATGAAAGAAGAAACACCTGCATATAAAACACAGGCAGGGAATGCATAGATGTTTTCCTTACGGGCAAACCAGATAAAAAGGATGAATGAAAGAAAAGCAATGGCCTGTACCGGGTTAATGTTCTTTGCTTCATAATAAAGCGGCCTTAATATTTCCTGGCGCAGACTGAACCCGCTGCCCGGGCCCGAAACGGCGCCCGACCTGGTATTGTTCCTGAAGCTATAGGCCGAAGGCGTACCTACTATATAAAAAGGTTCGTTGTTATTGCCATTGGCCGATAAGATATTATCCTCAATAACCAGGCTGTCTATCACTTTGGCCGGGTTGGCAACAATACATGCCGCTATAAAACCTTTAATGGTATTCTTCTGGATCTTTATTTTGGCTGCGGCTGCTGCGCCGGTTATCTCAATGCCGTAAAAGGGCGCATTGTTAGCTGCAGCTATAAAATGGTTGTCGTAAATAACAAGATCCGACAAGGTATAATGATTGGTATTACCCAGCAATGTGCCGCAGCTTATCTGTACGCCATTGCCATTATTGCCATTGCCGGTACTGCGGCCAATCTCTTCAAAGCGGTTTCCCCGGATGACGATATCGCTGAGTACCGTATTCTCCTGTGCATAAAATAAAATGCCGCCGGATATTTTACTGAGCACATTTTTTTCAACCAATACCGATTCGTTGGAAACCTCAAAGATGATCCCGCTTTCGAAATGGCTGTTTAAAACAGGCTGGCCGATCTTATTGTCGTGTATCCATATCCCGAACGGGTACATTCCTTTACTGGTATTTACAATATCAATGGCGCCCTGTATGGTATTGCCGTATATCTCCATTCCTCCCTGCACATTCCAGAACTCAATGGCAAAGTCCCAGCCGTTGTCGCCGCCGAAATTTCCGGCAAAGGGAATTTTGGTGAGGGTATTATTATATATTTTCACGCCCTTCAGGTAACCATCATTATGGTATTTGATCAGGTAGCCGTTGTAACCATTGGGCCGCTGGTTCTGTACCAAAGTATTATTGTAGATCAGCATCCCGTCCTGCCCGCCAATATTCAGGCAACCTCTTCCATAAGCGCCATTGGGCGTATTGTAAGCTGCACAGTTTGAAATCCTGTTGTTGTAAAATTTATTCCCGGT
>DAOQRQ010000341.1:0-3747 GCA_035355815.1 Ferruginibacter sp.
CCTGTTTTATGCCATTACGGACCGGAACTTCTTTTTTAACCACTTTTCCACTCTGGAAGGGTTCCTTGCTCAGGTCGTAGATCTCCCCGGCCAGGCCCTGCTTCATGCTGCGGCTGATCATTACATCGGTGATCTGGTTCAGCTTCATTTCGCTATCGGCCTCCAGGTTCACTTTAAATTCTTTTTTATTAAGGTCAATTACCACGTGGGAGCCTTTAAAGTCGAAACGATTGGTTATTTCTTTAACGACTGTATTGATAGCGTTGTCGAGCGTCTGCAGATCAACTTTACTTACCAGGTCAAATGATGGCATAACGGTATTTTTTCCAAAAGTAAAAAACCTGCCGCACAAAGACGACAGGTTTATACAAAAAGAACCACTTGTTTTATCTTACTCCGTATACCGGATTAATTACCGCTTTTCACCCGGTTTTGTTCTTCACCGGCCCCGCCATTCTTTTTGCTGCTTCCGGCTTTTAATTTCCCCTTGCTGAAACGGTAGGTAAAGCTTAGTGATACCGCCCGGCTGTCGTTCACATTTTTAAACTCTGCATCTACATTGCTGTATTTGCTGTAGCCTTTAAAAACGCCGCCGGCAAAAATATCACGAATATTCAGGCGGATGCTTCCTTTATTTTTAAGTACCTGTTTGCTTACCCCGGCATTTACCTGTACAATTGGTTTGATATAGATCACCCCTTCCAGGCCCTTGCTCCGGTAGAATCCGCTTAGCTCAGCTGCCCAGCCTTTGCTGAATTTGAACTGGTGCTGCATCTGCGCCAGGAATGTGGTAACACCTATAGAAATGGGCTCGTTATTCACCACCCCTTTAAAATGATTGTTGTACACATTTGTATAGATATTGGCGCTCCACCACTTGGTTATCGATTTATTGGCAGAAACAGCCAGTCCTATTTGTTTGCTGTTGGCAATATTGGCCTTCTTGATAAAGGTCTCATTGGTCAGTTCATTCTGCTCCAGCACCTGTTGCATGATATCCGTGGTGCTGGTGTAGTTAACTGTTGAAGTAAGGAATCCCTTGTACGTATGGCTCAGCTCAATATTGTGTGCAAACTGCGGACTTAAATTGGGGTTACCCTGTTCAAACGTATACCTGTCTATGAAATGAACAAACGGGTTCATGTCTTCGTAATCAGGCCGCTGTACCCTTCTGCCGTAATTAACCACAAACTGGTTTTTTTCGTTGGCGGTATACTGAACATAAACCGTTGGAAACAGTTGTGAATAAGACCTCCTGAATTTTGTTTCCGTGTATTCAAACTTGTTCAGCTGTGTGTTATACGTATACCCTTTTGAAACACCGTTTGCATTGGTGTTCTCCAGGCGCAATCCAAGCTGGGCACTCCATTTTTTACCCAGGGGCCTGCTGTAGTTCACATAAGCCGCATTGATATTCTCATCATAGATGAAATGATTGCTGCGGCCACTGTCTAACAGCATGTAGTTCGTTTTCACACTGTCGTAACGGGCGTCGTTATCTGTTTTAACATAGCTTGATTTGATACCGGCTTCAAACTTTGCTCCTTTCTTTAAAGGCAGACTGTAATCGATCTTGCCGCTGTATATCTTAATATCGGTAGGCAACGTTCCAAGCAATACATCAGGAGCCTGTGTAAGGTTGCCTGCGTTGTCGTAATAATAACTGGTAAGCGGCTGAATGCTGCTTGAGCTGTAGCGTACATAATCCACATCGCCGGATATCTCCTGTCCGGCAGAATCCAGTACGGTACGGAAGTTCACATTAGCGCTGAAGTTCTTCCACTTTTCATCGTTACGGGTGGTAGCGCCTGTTTTACTGGTAAGTACGTGGCTGGGATCATAGATATCAGTGCTGGTAACACTCTCCCATGTACTGGGATTATAAAATCCGTTCAGTACAACGCCCAGTGTTGTTTTCTTTGTTACAAAGAAATCGGCCCCGATCTTGGCATTGTAATAATGCCGCTGGTTCTCCATATCTGCACGCTGATCGAAGATGGATTTGATCTCTTTGGTGGCGCTCTCCCGGAAATTTCTTGTGATATAAAGCTCTTCGCTTCTGTGGTTACGGTTGTAATTCAGGTTAGAGAAGAAATTCACTTTCTGGTTGCGGTAGTTAAAACTTACCGATTCGTTGAACCGGGCATACCGGCCCTGTGTGTACCCGCTGGTGATGCTTCCGTTATATCCGAACTGCTTGTTCTTTTTTGTTTTGATATTGATCACACCGGCATTACCTGCTGCATCGTATTTTGCAGGAGGATTGGTCATGATCTCGATCTGGTCCAGTTGATTGGCTGTCATGTTTCGCAGCATATTGGCCAGGTCCGGACCGCTTAAATAACTTGGACGGCCATCAATAAAGATCACCACACCTGATTTTCCTTTCAGGCTTATGTTTCCATCTTTATCCACTGTAATACCAGGAGATTTTTCCAGTACTTCCAGGGCCGTATTGCCGGCATTGGTAATAGAGGCATCTACGTTCACAATGGTGCGGTCAAGCTTTCTTTCGATCAAAGGCTTTTTAGAGCTTACCGAAACTTCCTGCAGGTTCTTGCTTACAGGCTGTAATTGTAAAACTTCCAACACAACGGCTGGCTGATTTGGAGAAAGGCTGAAAGACTTACTGTAGCTTTTGGTATGACCCAGCGATGTGGCCATGACCAGGTAATTACCATCCTTCAGATTTTCGAAAGAGAAATTGCCGTTTTTGTCGGCAACGGCTGTTTTTACCAGGCTTGAATCTTTGGCATTTAAGAGAGAGACAGAAGCGGCATCAATTACTTTCTGATTACCGCCGTCTTTGATACTTCCGGTTACTTTAGCACCGGATTGTGCAAAACTGCATACGGCAATGCTCATAGCAGCCAGCAGGCTGAAAAATTTTTTCATGGCTTTACTTTTTGTTTTTTGGCTTTTTAATACTGTAGTTCTATACTTTAATAACTACTTCACAAAAGTAGGTACTTTGTTTTGCATAGTACATTGTTTTATATTCAACGGTAAATTTCAGGGATATGTGGCAATATCCCTGTATACGTTGAAAGAAAGGATTGGTTACAAGAATGAGAAAATTTGGGAAATCCCTCAGGATTGCTCTTGTGTTGCTTTTCTTTTAGAATAAATAATGAGCCCGATGCCAACCAGTAATAGACTGACGGATATGATCTCGGCCTGCGTAGGATGAAAACCTAATATTGAATAAGTATTATTTACCCGGATTAATTCTACAGCAAATCTCTCTAATCCGTTTAAAATGAGGTAAATGCCAAACATTACACCAGGAGTTATGATGCGTTTTCGTATGCTCCACAGGAAAATAAAGAGCAAACTGCACATTACCGTTTCATAAAAAGGAGTTGGGAAAACCGGTAAGGGCAGGGCCCGGCAATGCTCTTCTTCACAGTCAGCCATTTTAACCCCGTCTTTGTTTACGTTACGGGGAAAGGTATAAGCAACCATCCAGGTTGGTAAAAAGGAAGGGGCCTTAAACGACTTATGCGGGACAAGTTCCAGGCTTTCGTGTTTTCTATTGGTAATATAAATGGTACTGTCTTTACCAGAAGTTGTTTTTTCAATCACCGTACCCTCAAGAAAGTAGGTACTGTTCTTTTTCAGGGCATTTTCAAAATCCCCTGGACCAGCCTGTACAACCACCCCGGCTTCATCCGTAATATATGCACTGTTATAAATACCCCAATCGCCATCGCCGGAAACCTGACAACCTATTCGTCCTATTGCATA
>DAOQRQ010000342.1:0-3746 GCA_035355815.1 Ferruginibacter sp.
TGAAAAAACAGTTATTGATAAACTGCCCGGCCGGCCGGGTGTGTATTATTTCCACAACAGTAAAGACAAGATCGTTTACGTAGGAAAGGCCATCAACCTTAAGAAAAGGGTGAGCAGTCATTTTACCCATAATGACCCCGATCCCAAGCGCCAGAATTTTATCCGCAACGTACACAAGGTATCTTACCGGCAATGCGCCACCGAACTGGAGGCCATCGTTCTGGAAAGCACCGAGATAAAAAGATTGTGGCCCCGGTATAATAAAAGTCAGAAACAGCCCGACCGGCGCTTTGCCCTTTATTCTTTTGAGGATAACAAGGGTTATCTACGGCTTGCCATCGACAAAAAGAAAAAGAACCTGCCGGCGCTTTATAATTTCAACCTGCTTACCGAAGGAATGGTAATGGTAAAAAAGATGGTAGAAGAATTTGAACTCAATGCAAAACTCTGTTTCCTTGATAAAACCCCTTTTACCAGCAAAGAACAGAAGGAACTGGACCCGCCGGTCATTTACAATACTAAAATGAAACGGGCCATTGCCGCACTTAATGAGAGCCTGCCCACTTTTGCAGTGGTGGATGAGGGCATCGCTGCGGAAGAAAAATTATGCCTGCTTATTGAGCGGGGCAGTTTCTGGGGAATGGGCTACCTGCCCAAATCCTATCCCGTAGCTTCTACAGGTGAACTGAAGAATTTCCTGGATCCTTATGCCGACAATGATTATATCCGCAACAATATTTATTCATTTGCAGCTGCCAATCCTGAAAAAAAGGTATTGCTGAACAGGTAAAATCATTTCCATTGCACAGGGCACACTATAATCTTAAGATACAAAAACGGATCGCTGCTTTATCGGTTATTCTGCTGATCATTAAAACGGTTGCCTGGTATTTAACGGGCTCGGTTGCCATTTTAACCGATGCCTTTGAAAGTATTGTGAATGTGGTGGCAGGATTTATCGGGGTGTACAGCCTGTATATTTCCGCCAAGCCGATCGACAGGGATCATCCATACGGCCATGGTAAAGCAGAGTTCATTTCTGCCGCCATTGAAGGAACCATGATCAGCATTGCCGGGCTTATCATCATTTACGAGGCGCTCAATAACCTGCTTCATCCCCATGTAATCAAAAAACTGGATTATGGGATCATGCTTACGGCTGCCACAGCGTTGATCAATTACATAGCAGGGTATTACTGCGTTAAAACGGGGAAGAAAAATAATTCACTGGCGCTTATCTCCAGCGGCAAACACCTGCAATCCGATACCTGGACCACCCTGGGCATTGTATGCGGATTGATCCTGATGCTGGTTACAAAACTTACCTGGGTTGACAGCGCCGTGGCGATTCTTTTTTCGCTCTTCATCATTTATACAGGTTATAAAATTCTGCGCAGTTCGGTGGCCGGTATCATGGATGAAGCCGATACGGCACTGCTTGATAAACTGGTGCATATGCTTAATGCCAACCGTAAAGAGAACTGGGTTGACCTGCATAATCTCCGGATCATTAAATACGGCAGCAGGCTGCATCTTGATTGTCACCTTACCGTTCCCTGGTACCTGAATGTTCACCAGGCACACGAAGAGATCGATGCCTTATCGGGCCTGGTTAAAAAAGAATTCGGCGAATCGGTGGAGTTGTTCGTTCATTCGGATGGCTGTCTTGATTTTTCCTGCCGGATATGCACCAAAGCGGACTGTACAGTGCGTAAACATGTATTTGAGAAAAAAGTGGAATGGACCATGGAAAATATCCTGAGCAATACCAAGCACCGGATTTCCGGTTAGCCGGCAGGCAGTTGATTTTTACCGTTTAATTATTACTTCTTGAATGATTACCGCTTTGTATCCTGGTATCATCGTATTTGAAAATGTAGGTGTAGTTTAAGGGATCTCCGCCCGGCCAGGAAGGTTCATTATTATTTCCATTACCCGTTGCATAGTTATGCGTAAGCACTACATTGGTCATTTGCGTAGGCGTGCTGCCCCTTAACCAGGCCATAACGAAACCGGTTACAATATTGTTCTTTATATATACCCCATTGGCGCTTCCGTTATTTATGGAACTGAAGTCGATGCCTACAAATGGCTCCTTACCCGAAGCCGCTGTTATGGTGTTTTTATAAATGCTGAGGTTGGTTATCACCGGGTCATTGGTTCCTTCGCTGATGATAAGAATGCCCCCTGCCGTACCTGAGCCGCTTCCAAATCCAAGATTGGTGAACAGGTTCTTCTGGATCACACAATTGGAAATGATGGTTCCGCTCCTGGTATTGAACTGTACGCCGCTCGATACATTATTGAGTATATTGTTTTCAACAATGGCTGTTTCGGTATCAAATTCAAATATGATCCCGCTTTCGTATTTGCTGTTCAGGCTGCTACGGTTCATGGTATTGTCGTGTATCCAGGCGCAGAATTGATACGCTCCTTTGGTATTGTAGTTGAGGTCAATACTTCCCTGGATGGTATTGCCGTAGATCTCCAGTCCCTGGATATGAAACAGCTCAATGCAAAAATCCCAGCCGCCTTCACCGGGATAATTTCCGCCAAACGGAATTTTGGTAAGAACGTTATTGTAGATCTTGCAGCCTTTTAAATAACCATCATTCATATACTTGATAGGCCAGCCATTATATCCCTCGGGCCGTTTATTCTGAATGATGCTGTTGTTGTAGATCAGCATTCCGTCCTGTCCGCCAATGTTCAGGCATCCTCTTCCATAAATACCTGTTGAAAGATTGTAGGCAGCACAATTGTTCACTACGTTATCGTGAAAACTATTACCGGTGCAATAAGTGGTAAGGGGCGGCGCATCTGCCAGGTCGCTCCGGGCGCTGAACAAAACCCCCCTGTCTTTAAAATCAACGATTGTGCAATTATAAATACTCACGTTGCTTCTGCCTTTTACCCAAATGGCCCAGTAGGTAGAAAGATTTTGTCCGTCAAATTTCAGGTTGCTGATATGCTGGTTGCCATTGGTGCCTTCGGGAGAACTGAGTGACAATAATTCGATAAAGTTGGTTGTTAACGTACTCCTGATGATGGAAGTAACGCCATCGCCTTCAATACTTACACCAACTGCCAGGGAGCATTGCACTGTTTCGGTGTACGTACCCGCATTTACATGAATGATATCTCCGGCAGTAGTTACGGTAATGGTTGCTTTGCTAAGCGTTTTCCATGGATTGCCTGCCGATCCATCACCTGTAGCATCATTTCCGGCCGGACTTATATAATACGTGGCAGCCATGCCGGTAATGGGAAAAAAGCATACCAGCAAAAGCGTTAAGCAAAGAAAACCGCTGCGTTTTTTTAAATAAGATAAAATAATTTCCATCAGAACGATCTGGTTACTGAATAAAATGAAGGAGGAATTGGAGTTAATGAAGATCTCTGCCAGTCAGCAGGTATTGGAAATTTGAAGAACGTAAATGATACACAATATAAAACTATAATCTCTAATATCCTCGGCTCACAGAGATTTTACAAAAGGATAAAATCACCGGATTTTTTTATAGTGATAATCAGTTTGTTGGAGTAGTGATGGGTTTGCTCCCGTGTATTGGATACCGGTAACCTGCTAAAAGAACAGCCATCCCGGGTATAAACGGAATGGCTGTTCAATAAAATATATGATCTTATCAGCGGCTGAGGGTATTGTATACAACCGTTTCGCCGGCAGTAAACAATCTTACATAATAAATACCGGCAGGCATAGCCGGAATATTCTTTGAAACTGT
>DAOQRQ010000343.1:0-3730 GCA_035355815.1 Ferruginibacter sp.
TTATGGCAACTGGGGTACGGCCAATGGAATGATCAACAGCCTGAAACTTGTTTTTCAAAATGCCCGTGACCTGAAAAGAAAGGCCGGCATTCAGAAAACAGATATCGTATACCTGAACACCGCCTTTGACAATAAAACGCTGGTAAGGGATTCCATCACGATGTTCATCTTAAAAAGATACAACCGGAACCTTAAGATCGTACTCAAGTTTCATGGTTCTGAAAGCAAAGTGGTATTCTCGAAGAACCTGCTGAAGAATTATGTGTTGCGAAAAGCCAGCCTGCTGTTAACCTTATCGCAGGAGGAAAGAAATAACTTCCTGGGCATAGGAGTTTCACCCGAAAAAGTACAGGTTACTGCCAATGTAATTCAGAAAGACCTGTATATACCCGATCCGGAATTCAAAAAAAAGGCAGGTCTTTCCGGAGAAACGAACGTGCTTTTGTTTGTTGGCCGCTTTATGCATGAAAAAGGTATTATCGACCTGGTGGAAGCCTGCAGGCTTTTAAAAGACAATGGGGTAAATTTCTGCCTGTTTTGCCTGGGCAACGGCCCCTTACTGGAAGAGGTTAACAGCCTTATCAGTAAATATGGGTTAAAAGATAATATTAAATTGCCCGGTCATATACCTGAAAGCGAAACCAGACGTTATTATGCTAATTGTGATGTGCTTATCTTGCCAACTTACCACGAGGAAGGCTTCCCGATGGCGGTTTTCCAGGCGGTAGGGGCAGGCAGGCCAGTTATTACAACTAAAATAAGGGCGGCAGCTGATTATATGCTGGAAAATGAGCATTGCCTTTGGGTAGAGAAAAAAAATCCCAGGCAGGTATATGAACAAATACTTGCCCTGGTAAATAATAAATCGTTGCAGGAGAAGATGAGAGTGAATAATTTAGCCCTGGCCGAAAAATTCACAGCCGACCGGATCGTGGGCAACCTGCTGCCGTATTTTAAAACATTGAAACCGTAAATAATAAACCATGTGCGGATTAGCCGGATTTATCGGGTTTAAAGATAATGCCGAACTGGCGGCGAAAGCCAACAAAGTTCAGCAGCATCGTGGGCCAGACAACCAAACGGTATGGCACGATGACTATCTTGCTTTTGCCCACCAGCGCCTGTCCATCATCGACCTGAGCGAAGCGGCAAACCAGCCGTTGCATAAGCACAGCTATGCCGTTATATTCAATGGCGAGATATATAATTATAAAGAACTGCAGGCAAAACTCAGCAGCGAAAAACAGGTAGTGTTTCAAACAGCTTCCGATACAGAAGTGGTGCTGGAGATGTACAGACACTATGGCCCGGAATGCCTGAATTATTTTCTCGGCATGTTTGCCTTTGCCGTGTATGATAAGAATACGCATGAATTATTTATAGCCCGGGATCATTTTGGCATCAAACCGTTGTTCTATACACAGATCAACGGCGCATTTGCATTCAGTTCTGAATTGAAAACCCTGGTAACCATCCCCGGATTCAATAAAAAGATCAATGCAAAATCGCTGGTAAGTTGTTTGAACTATATATGGATATCGGGCAACGAAAGCATGTTTGAAGGTTGCTTCAAACTGCCGCCTGCACATTATATGACCTACAGCAAAACGTCGGGTCCAAAACTTGTCAAGTACTGGGATATCAAGGAAAAAGTAGTTAGCGGGGGCCTGGCGGATATAACCAGTATGGCAGATGATGTTGCCAACACCATTGAATTATCGGTGAAACGCCACATGGTGGCTGATGTACCGGTAAGCTGTTTCTTAAGTGGCGGACTGGATTCATCATTAATCTCGGTGCTTGCCAAGAAGAGCAATGAAAATTTATCTACGTATACGATCGGAACAGGTGATAAAGATAAGGCGGTTGAAAAAATGCCGGATGACGAAAAGTATGCAGCCATGCTGGCCGAGATGCACCACTTCAATCACAATGTAATAAAGATCAGTCCTGACATTATTAAAGACCTGCCTCATATGGTGCGCCACCTGGATGAACCGATTGGCGACCCGGCAGCCATTAATACATACCTGATCTGTAAAGCAGCAAAAGAAAAAGGGGTGAAAGTATTATTATCCGGCATGGGCGCTGATGAAATATTCTTTGGATACCGGAGGCAAAAAGCAACGCTCATGGCTTTGCGATTCAATTTACTGCCTAAGCCGGTTAAATATGTGATCGCTAAGGTGGTTAATCTGTTACCGGTGAAGATCTCCGGTAAGGGATTCAAATTCGGACGCTGGGCCAAACGTTTCATGAGTTTTGCTACCATGCCGCTCAACGAGGCATACATGCGAAGTTATTCTTACTACGATACCAACCAGTTGAAAGAACTGATGAAGAAGGATTACTGGATGGGTATTGATGCCATCAATAAAGAGCACGAAGAAAAGTTCAACGCCAAATTCAAGAATGATCCCATCAACCAGATATGCAATACCGATATCAGTATGTTTATGCTGGGATTGAATCTAACCTACTCCGACCGGGCCTCCATGGCTGCATCGGTGGAAGTAAGGGTGCCGTTCATCGACAGGCTGGTGGTTTCAAAGGCAATGGAGATACCCGGGGATCTTAAAATTCAAAAAGGGATTTCAAAATTCATTCTTAAGAAAGCGGCTGAGAAATGGCTGCCCAATAAGATCATTTACAGGCCCAAAGCCTCTTTTGGTGCTCCCATCCGCTCCTGGATATCAAACGACCTCCGGGTGATGGTGGATGAGTTACTGAGCGAAGAGGCCATTACAAAAAGAGGCTTCGTGAATTATGCGGTGGTAAAAAAACTGATCACCGATGACCGCAACGGAACAGCTGATAACGCATACCAGATATATCAATTACTTACCCTTGAATTGTGGTGCAGGGAATTCCTGGATGCTCACCCTGGTTACCAAACACTAAACGGACAGATAAATGAGAAGCAACAATACGTTTCATAGCGAAGTGCTGCAGCCTTTTCAGCTTGCATCAGAAAAGTACGCAGCCAGCAACGCATTCTGTATAAACGAGGTTTTTTATTCCTACAAACAGCTGGGCGAAACCATTTCTGCTATCCGGGCGTCGGTAAAAGAGTTGAAGGCTGATAATAGTAATGTAGGCCTGGTGGCTAACGACGACCTGGAAACCTATGCAGCCATCATTGCACTGTGGCTGGAAGGAAAATGTTATGTACCGGTAAATCCCGATACGCCCGCAGAACGAAACAGGAATGTACTTGCACAGGCAGGCGCTTCTGTTGTTATTGATTCTTCTGAAGAGGTTTTATTTCCGGAGTTAAATGTGATCCGGTCAAAAGAACTCAGGTTCGGTAAGCTTGACCTGGTACCTGTACCCGTTGCAGATGATGCCCTGGCGTATATCTTCTTCACATCCGGTACCACAGGTGTTCCAAAAGGAGTACCCATCAGCCGGGAGAACCTGGCAGGATTTATAAAAGCTTTTTTTGAACTGGGCATTACCATGGATGCTTCCGACAAATGCCTGCAGATGTTTGAACTTACATTCGACCTGTCGGTGATGTCTTATTTAGCACCACTGCTGAAAGGAGCCTGTGTGTATACCATCCCAAAGAATAAAATAAAATTCAATTACATAGCAGATCTCCTGGAAGAACACCAGCTCACTGTTGCGCTGATGGTTCCTTCCATCATTCATTACCTGCGGCCCTATTTTGATGAGATCGACTGCAAGAGCATGAAGTTTAGTTTGTTCTGCGGAGAGGCGCTTCCTT
>DAOQRQ010000344.1:0-3726 GCA_035355815.1 Ferruginibacter sp.
TACCGAATACACTTTATGCTTATTCATTTAATGTAGTATTTACGCTACACGAAAATTACCGGATTGCTACAATTCCTTTTTGATTCATGTTGCAACTTTGTGTTCTAAACATTCGCCCCGTTTAAGATCCACCTACCCGGAAAACAAAGCATGTTCAAGCATGGGAATAACTATGAAAAGCCTTCAGTTCTGAAGGTTTTTTTATTTGTAGAATATGCCAACCGACAGGCAAACAGCGCAGAGAATACAAAGTATGATCAGCAGCGGGTAAATGAACCGCCACCAGGCTTTGAAACTTATATTCACCAATGCGAGTGAAGGCAGTATCAACCCCGTAGGTGTTATAAATCCCATGATCCCCATTCCGAATAAATAGGCATTCACGATTTCTCTTCCGGGTACATTCACCAATACGGCCAAAGCACCCATGATGGGCATGGTAAGTACGGCCATGCCGGAAGAAGAAGCTATGAACAGGGTGAAAAGCATATAAAGCAGCAGCAGTACAATAATGAACAGAACAGGCGGCAGGCTCCCGGATAGTTTTGCCGAGTAAAATAAAATAGAGTCGCTAATATGCCCTTCGTTTAAAACGATGGTTACAGCACGGGCCACACCCACGATCATGGCAACGCTTAAAAGACTTTCGGCACCGCTGATGAACTGCTTTATGAAAACAGATTCTTTCAGTCTTAAAATGATCGCCAGTAAAATGGCGGAAGATAAGAACAGTGTGGTCATCTCCAGCAGCCACCAGTCGAACAAAACAACACCGGCGATCATGGTAAGAAAGGTGAATAGAAAGATCAGCAGCAACAGTTTTGTTTTGCCAGGCAGTTTTGTATCTGCCGGGTTGTTGCCGTCAACCACCGGGTAAGGCGAAGCAACTGCCCCGTCGGTTTTATAAACGATGGAAGCAGAGGGATCCTTCTTTATTTTCTGTGCATAGCGTACAATGTACCAGATGGTAACGGCCGTGGTCAATACAAACATGATGATCCGTTCGTACAAACCCTCGGTCCAGTTCACCCCTGCTGCATTGGAGGCAATGATGGTAGAAAAAGGATTGGTAAAAGAGGAGAGGGTTCCCAGCTGCGTTCCGGCAAATATCACTGCTAGGGGAACCAGCAGGTCGTATCCGGCAGCCAAAAACAACGGAACCATCACCGGGTAAAACACCAATGCTTCTTCAGCCATGCCATATGATGCGCCTGCAAAAGAGAACAGGAAGGTAAGGATGATGATAAGCCATGCTTCCCGGCCCTTCATGGCATACGATAAAGAAGTCAGCCCCTTTACCATAGCGCCCGATTCGTTGAACACATGCATGAAGCCCCCGATGATGAGAACGAACAGTATGATATCAATAGAGTCGTAGATGCCCTTTGCCGGCGCCTGCAGAATTTCTATGATGCCCTGCCTGTTCCTGGCAATGGCTTTATAGGTACCCGGGATGGAAACGGGTTTACGGATGGCGCCGCTTTCAAATTTTTCCAGCGATATCTTAATGCCCAGGCTGTCTAATGTTTGCTGCGTAAAGGGAAGCGCTGATTCGCCACCGGTCGTAATAAGTTTAAACTTATTTCCTTCTGTATATGAAAGCCGGCTGTACTGCCCGGCAGGAATGACAACCGTAGCAACAGCAGCTATAATGATCACCACCATTAAAATGGTAAGGGGAGAAAGCAGTTTCATCTTACGTGCCATAGTTGGTTGTTATGTACAATGAATGTAAGAATTATATTTCAGCTGTTGACCGGAAGCAGGAAATGCTGTGGTTAAAGCGCTTAATTTCGCTGCATGAAAACAGCTACCATTGCAGAATTAAAATCGGAACTGGGTAACGTACCTGCGCCGCAACTGGCAGAGTTATGTATCCGCCTGGCTAAATTCAAGAAAGAGAATAAAGAACTGCTCACTTACCTGTTGTTTGAGGCATACGACGAAGAGGCTTACCTGCAGGGCGCCAAACAGGAGATCGCCCTTCAGTTTGAAGCAATGAATACCAGCAACCTTTATTTTGCAAAGAAAAGCCTCCGGAAAATCTTACGCTATGCCGGTAAGATCATCCGCTTCAGCGGCTCGGCAGAAACAGAAGTGCGGTTGCTTCTTTTCTTCTGTAATACGTTAAAAGAATCAGGTATTCCCTTTGAAACGAACCCGGTGATAAATAATATGTACCGGAACCAGTTGAAGAAGATAAGCAAAGTGGTTGCCGGCATGCACGAAGACCTGCAGTATGAGTATGTAAAGGAACTTGACCGGTTGCAGTAAGGGATAATATCTCAGAATTTTCGTACTTTGAAAATAAAAACCATGCCTCGTTCAAAGAAAAGAAAACATCACCATGAGTTTCATCCTGCATCCAATGCAGAAAAATCACAGAAGAATAAAAGTGCGGTTCCGGTGGGCATCATCTTTTTTGCCCTGCTGGGTATCGGCGTTGCATTTTTTACGGCCGGTTCCGATTTTCTCTTGTTATTACTGGGAGGCGTTTTGGGTGCCGCCGGCGGATACTTTTTCGGCCGCCAGGTTGATAAGTCCTTCTCAAAAAAATGAGCAGCGCCTGGCAACCCCGGCCAGTTGCTAACATTCCCGCCTGTTTTGTGGAAAGCTATTTCCCTGCCCGCTTGCATTTTGCTTAACTAAACTCTATTTTGTTTGAGGTATTATTTACTCATCAAAAACTAAACTTATGGACCTTAAAAAATTGTTCATGGGGGGTATCGTGGGCGGTATCCTCTTCTTTCTTTTGGGTTGGCTGATCTACGGAATGTTATTGATGGATTTTATGAATAACCATACTGGTGCGGCAGGTAATGTCAGCAGAAGCGAACCCGATTTTCTTTACCTGGCCATCGGCAACCTGGCCATGGGATTCCTGCTGGCGTATATATTCGTAAAAAGCAATGTAAATTCTATGGCCGGGGGATTCATTACCGGCGCTGTACTTGGTTTACTGATGTCGGTAGGGTATGATTGCATGATCTACGGTACTACCACTGTTATCAGCAAGACAGCCATGGCTGCTGATGTAGCAGTTTCCACAGTAATGACGGCAATTGCCGGCGCCGTAGTTGCTATGGTCATGGGCATGGGCAAAAAGGCTGCCTAGTATCTATATATTCCTTCATCGCAAGTACCCTGTATCTGTCATCAGAATAACTTGTGATGAAGGCATTTTTTTGCCCCGTATCCTGCATCCAGTATCCAGCATCCCGCCCTTTACCCCCTCTTTTAAGAATAGATTAGTTACTCCGGATATTAAAGCATAGCTTTGTGCCGTACATTAATGCTGTGAGCACACAGTCAAGATAGATTCAATTTTTACAATTCTCTCCCCGTAACAGTTTTTCGTCTTTAAAGTCTGCTTTCTTCTTTACTGCACAGGTATTTTATTTATTTTATTTTTAATTTTTTTTATGAACATTTATGTTTCAAATCTGAGTTTCAATACCAGCGATGCTGAATTGAACGAACTTTTTTCAACTTTTGGCCAGGTAAGTTCTGCCAAAGTGATCACCGACAGGGAAACCGGCCGCTCACGTGGTTTTGGTTTTGTGGAAATGCCTTCCGACGACGAGGGAAAAGAAGCCATGCTTGGCCTTAACAACAAAGAAGTGGAAGGAAGAGCAATGTCTGTTTCTGTAGCAAGGGAAAAATCTGAAGGAACCGCCGTTGCCGCGGTTGTTAGAATAACCACCGCCACGACTTCCGCCGGTTCCT
>DAOQRQ010000345.1:0-3721 GCA_035355815.1 Ferruginibacter sp.
CATGCGTTTTGTTTTGTCTTGGTTAGGTAGACTTACCTCTATAAGCGTTAAGTTTAATGGTTGTTATTATGTTGTAAAAATAATGGTTTTATTCAAACGAACAACTAAAATATAAAATCTTGTTAAAAAAACCCCAAAAAATACTGTTTTTTCAAAGCCAGCACCCTTCCTTTTACTGCCGGATTCCGGAGTATTAATCCGGGAAAAACCTCAAAATCAAAAATAGGGAAAATTACTTTACCCAGCAGCTATGTTGAATTTTTACATTAACGCCATGCATATATGGATTATTGTTAGTGCCGGTGTTTCAAGTTGTTGTTTGCCCGATCTGCCAGGCCTGGCCAATATCTTTTCCCTTTTAAAAAACTACAGAAAATCTCCAAAGAACTTTACAGGCAACCCGGTTGTATGCACTGTTACTGATATGCAAGATTAAAACTCTTGCTCATACCAGCCAAAAAATAAACCCTCATTTTTTACCGGCCCCGGGCAATTTTTTTTCTTCTTAACAGTTCTTTGTTTGGAAGGTTAAATATCCTTCCGGATTTTCCCAAAACCCGGCGATTCCCTGAATATTTTACCGCAAAAAAAGAAATACAAATCGCTCAATATCACCTAAAGTATTTATATTCGCAGCCGGTATAACCCCTTATACAATAATAAAGAAAACCTTTCGTTAAACAATTTGAATAAACGAATGAACATGACAAAACTATTTTCAGGAAAAAGTCTGGCAATCCTTTTAATTGCAGCACTCTCATTAAGTGCCTGTAAAAAAAGCGGTTCAAAAAAGAGTGGTAAATCATCGGCCACCGGCTGGAATTATGATGATAAAAACATGGGAAATTTCCATGTGGCTAAAGTTAAATACCCAAAAGCTGGTCCGGGTCTTGTGTTTGTGCAGGGTGGCTCATTCGTAATGGGTGCTAAAGATGAAGACGTAATGGGCGACTGGAATAATATCCCACGCCGAATCACCGTTCCTTCCTTCTTTATTGACGAAACCGAAGTAGCCAATGTTCACTACCGTGAATATCTTTACTGGCTGGAAAATACCTTTTCAGGCGATACCAACGTACTTAATAAAGCCTTACCCGATACACTGGTATGGCGTGAAGAGTTAGCCTACAACGAACCGTATGTAGAATATTATTTCCGCTTCCCTTCTTATAATTACTACCCGGTTGTAGGTGTAAGCTGGCGCCAGGCCCATGATTTCTGTATCTGGCGTACCGACCGTGTCAATGAATTGAACCTGCAGAAAAAAGGTTACCTGAAAAAAGACGCTATAAAAAGAGAAATGAAAGGCGCCGGTGCTGATGGTTCATTCAATACCGAAACATACCTGATGGCCCCCGATATGATCCAGGGAAGGAATAAACCTAAAAAATCAGATCTGAAAGACGTTAATGGTAAGCCCCGTGCAACTGTTCGTATGGAAGACGGAGTTCTTAATATGGGATACCGCCTCCCAACTGAAGCAGAGTGGGAATATGCCGCTTATGGCATGTTGGCCCAAAACCCATCGCCCCGTAAAAAAGAAGGCAAGAGCGGTGAGGAGCTGTTCTCAAACCAACAGATCTACTCCTGGAGCCAGAACGCAAATGGTTTAAGAGACAATCGCCGTGGCAGCTGGCAGGGAAAATTCCTGGCCAACTTTAAACGCGGCAGTGGTGATAATATGGGTGTAGCTGGTGGCTTGAACGACCGTGCTGCCATCCCGGGTAATATCAAATCTTTCTATCCAAATGCTTTTGGATTGTATAACATGAGTGGTAACGTGAGTGAGTGGGTTGGAGACGTTTACCGGCCTTTAACACCCACTGATGCACAGGATTTCAACTACTTCAGGGGTAACAAATTCCAGAAGTATTACAAAAACACTTCCGGTGAGTACGAAAGAGACAGCATGGGCCACCTGAAGAAAGTTGATATCTCTGATGAAGAAGTGAAGAACCGCAGCAATTACCAGAAGAATAACGTAATCAACTACCTGGATGGTGACTCTTCAAGCAATGTATATTATGGTTATGGAGTTACTTCACTGATCAGCGATCAGTCAAGGGTAATTAAAGGTGGAAGCTGGAACGACAGGCCTTACTGGTTATCTCCGGGAACCCGCAGGTTCATGGAAGAAGACCAGGCTGCCAGTACTGTTGGTTTCCGTTGCGCCCAAACTTATCTTGGTCCGCCGGAAGGCCCCGGATTTAAAGAGGGTAATATCTTCGGAACCCGTAAACAGAATTCAAGAAAGAAAAAGAAATAAACTTTTGAATATAAAAAAACTCCCGGCCCATAACCGGGAGTTTTTTTATCGATCTATTCCCGCTTCCCATTAATTTTGATACATGGAAATCCCGGAACTATACAAGCTTTACCTGAAGCATCCTTCTATACAAACCGATACCAGGAAGTTGACAAAGGGTGATATTTTCTTTGCCCTTAAAGGACCAAACTTTAATGCCAACCTGTTTGCAAGGCAGGCTTTGGAAAGCGGTGCCGCTTATGCCATTGTTGATGAAGAGCCCGAACAACCAACCGAAAAGATCATCAGGGTAGCCGATACACTGAAGGTGCTGCAGGACCTGGCCGGTTATCACCGGATGCAATTTGAAAACCAGGGTGCCGGAAAAAAAACAGCTTTTATAGCCATTACCGGAAGCAACGGTAAAACCACTTCAAAAGAACTGGTGCATGCTGTTTTAAGCAGCACTTATAAAACATACACTACTGAAGGAAATCTTAATAACCATATTGGAATTCCGCTTACATTGTTGAAAATAAAGCCGGATGCAGAAATAGCCATCATTGAAATGGGGGCAAATCATCAAAAAGAAATTGAAGGATATTGCCGCTATACCCGGCCAACACATGGCATTATTACCAATTGCGGGAAAGCTCACCTTGAGGGCTTTGGCGGTGTGGAAGGAATTAAGAAAGGTAAAGGCGAATTGTTTGATTACCTGCGTGCCAGCAACGGAACTGCCTTTGTTATGTGGGACTATGATTACCTGCGGGAAATGAGTGCCGGTATTCCGCATGTGGTCACTTATGGAACCCATTCGGCAACTGTTACCGGAACCGTACAAAACAGTTCGGGTTTATTGGAAGTAGCCATCACCAATGATGCAGAACTGGGTACAATAAAAACCAACCTGGTGGGAGAATATAACCTTCCAAATATATTGCTTGCGGTAACAGTCGGAAAGTATTTTGCTGTACCTGCCGAAAAGATCAAAACAGCCCTTGAGAATTACCTGCCTTCTAACAGCCGGTCGCAGTTGATCGAAAAGAACAGCAACAAGATTATTTTAGATGCATACAACGCCAACCCCACCAGCATGAAAGCAGCCATTGAGAACTTTGCGAAAATGGATGGTGAAAATAAAGTATTATTATTAGGAGGTATGATGGAACTGGGACAGGAAAGCCTTCAAGAACATCAGCAATTAATAGAACTCATTAAAAAATATTCCTGGAAAAATGTAGTATTGGTAGGAGGTGATTTCAGTAAAGCAAACCACCCGTTCATAAACTTCAGCAATTCCGTTCAGGCCAGGGAATGGTACCAGCAACAACATTATTCCAATGCTTCTATTCTTATAAAAGGTTCCCGTAGTACGCAAATGGAAAAAGTACTGGAATAAAAAGCCCCGTTGATTAACCAGAAAACCTCCTTCGCTGAAGCTACGGAGGTTAAAGCGGAGACGAAGGGATTCGA
>DAOQRQ010000346.1:0-3704 GCA_035355815.1 Ferruginibacter sp.
TTGAGCGGAAGACCGGGCTCGAACCGGCCACCTATAGCTTGGAAGGCTATCGCTCTACCAAATGAGCTACTTCCGCTTGTTGATTTGATGATTTGATAATTAGCCGATTTGGTAATTACAACCCTCAAAATTTAAAAGAACTTAGCAATCATCAAATTATCAAATCAGATAATCATCAAATTGCTCCTGTGGGCAGAGTAGGGTTCGAACCTACGTACTCGTGAGAGAACAGATTTACAGTCTGTCGCCTTTAACCACTCGGCCATCTGCCCTTTCCAGTTTATTTGTTGACCGGCCTCCCGGATTAACCATCTAACTGATAAACAATTAAACTATTTCCTGAGCCGAAGAAGGGAGTCGAACCCCCGACCTACTGATTACAAATCAGTTGCTCTACCAACTGAGCTACTTCGGCAATGCTTAAAGAACTTCTTTCTCACAAAATAAGGCACATGCAGAAGCACCCCTTTTTTTGGGAAGGCAAAGGTAAGAGAAAATGCTTAATACCAAAACTTTGAATTACTTTTTTTTAGCTCTCTTTTTCAAAATGTGAATAACCAAAAAAATCCCGCCACCGGGGCGGGATTGAGAACAATAAATATCCGGTTGCCTAAGCCGCCTGTTTTTCTTTTTTTCGTTTGATCTGCGTGATGAGCGAATCCAGCGCTGCATCAAAACTTTCTTCAAAAGATTTGGATGAGTGTTTGGCAAAGAACTCGTGCCGGGGAATGGAAACTTTTATTTCGGCCACTTTATCCTTGATGGTGTGCACTACATTGTCCAGTTTCAGGAACACATCCACTTTCGTTATCCGGTCGTGATACTGCGATAATTTGGAAGCTTTTTTTTCAATGTAGGTAAGTAGTTTCATGTCAGCATCAAAGTGCACTGTCTGAATGTTCACGTTCATGTCGTCTTTTTTTATCGGTGAAAAATAGTATTAAAAACCAAAGTAGAGATTCAGGGCATAGGCTATTTATTGAGTGTTGCTGGCAGCGCTGTTTTGCATAATGAAGTTACTATTCCCGGGTATTTTTTCAAAATAAAATTTTGCTTCTTCCCTGTTAAATTTTCTATGCTTTTGGGTGGGCTTTTTTGTGAATATCTTTCAGTTTTTCAATACTGTTGTGGGTATAAACCTGCGTGGCAGCAAGGCTGCTGTGACCCAGGAGTTCTTTTACCGCATTCAGGTCGGCGCCGCTGTTCATCAGGTGCGTGGCAAATGTATGGCGCAGTACATGCGGGCTCTTTTTATCAATGGTGGTAACCAGCCCCAGGTATTTTTTAACCGTGTTATATACATATCCCTGGTACAACTTTTTGCCACTGGCAGTTACCAGCAGGTGCACTTTATCGTACTCCGAAAAATTCTTTGGCTTATCCACCATATATTCCCTCAATTGCTTCATTAGTTGTGTACTGACGGGAATGATCCTTTCTTTACTGCCTTTACCCAACACCTTAATACTGTTATTGCTCTTATCAACCTGGGTTTCTTTCAGGCCGATCAATTCTGCCTGCCGGATGCCTGTATTGTATAATAATTCAAGCAGCAGCCGTTGGGTCTTCCCGTCCCAGTCATCCGGAAATTCAACGTGCTGAAACAAGACATTGATGGCTTCATTATCTATAAACTGAGGCAACCGTTTGTTTATTTTGGGAGAGATTATTGCGGCAACCGGACTTATACTGATCACCTCCTGGCGCAATTGGTATTTAAAGAAGGATTTTAAAGTTGATATCTTACGGTTAATGCTCTTGCTTTCCATACCGCCTTCTTTCAGTTCGGCCAGCCACGACCGAACAAAGGGCGGTTTTATCTCCTGAAGGGGAGTTTCACCAAACCGTACCAGGATAAAATCAAAGAATGCTGTGAGGTCGTTTTTGTAAGAGACGATCGTATGCTGTGAATACCGTTTCTGAAATTTCAGGTAATTGAGAAATGCCTGGATGAGTTGACCGGTGGTTTGCTGCATAAAAAAACTGATACCCAAAGTTAATATAACCGGGTATCAGTTTAACTATATTGTTGACGGGGGTCTCTTAG
Organism: Ferruginibacter sp.; assembly: GCA_035355815.1. Lineage (GTDB taxonomy): Bacteria > Bacteroidota > Bacteroidia > Chitinophagales > Chitinophagaceae > Ferruginibacter. Next base: position 2,048 of record DAOQRQ010000346.1, read on the forward strand.
TCTAATTTACCGGCAGACATCTGCTCTTTGTAAACAGCTTTAAGCACTTCCTTGCGGCGACGGATAGAAGGCTTGATAAAAGCCTGTCTTTCCCTTAACTGCAACAGGATCTTGCTTTTCTCAAATTTCTTCTTGTACTTCTTGAGCGCCTTGTCAATGTTTTCGCAATCTTTTGAATCAATAATCAGCATAAAATAATATATACCTCCTTTAGGTGAATTTTCCTGCTTTTATCAGCAGGGGCCGCAAAGATAGCAGATTATATCATAAAAATGAAAATCTTAAGCACAAAATCCGGAAATTTGACCCATGTTCACCGGAATTATTGAAAAAACGGGCGTTATTGAAGAGGTTTTGTCCAATGGAACCAACCGAACCTTCCTGGTCTCCTCCCCCCTATACAATGAATTAAAGGTGGATCAAAGCCTCAGCCACGATGGCGTTTGCCTTACCATTGAAACGCTGAAAGACGGTTTTCACCAGGTTACGGCCATTGCTGAAACCTTACACAAAACCAACCTGGGTACCTGGCAGAAGGGAAGTATTGTAAACCTGGAGCGATGCATGCAACTGAACGGACGGCTTGATGGCCATTTTGTTCAGGGCCATGTTGATACTACTGCCAAATGCCTGGATGTTGTTAACCAAAATGGCAGCTGGGAATACCGCTTTGGTTTTGACAAAAGTTTTTCATCACTGATCATTGAAAAAGGTTCCGTAACTGTAAACGGGATAAGCCTTACCTGTTTTAATGTAACCAGGGATCAGTTTACCGTAGCCATTGTTCCATATACTTACCAGCACACAAACATCAGCCGTATAAAAACAGGTGATACCGTGAATATTGAGTGGGATATGGTTGGGAAATATGTAAACAGGTTGATAAACCTCAACCGTTGAATCCTTTGCTAAACTAAAAAGCAGCATCCGGGCATGAGATATCTGTATATTTTTTTTTATTGCCTGGCGCTTGTCCTCATTTGCTTTTTACTTACCGCCCTGCTCGATAAATTCTTTCCCGGCGCAACGCCTTTCATACACAACCTGCTGTCGCTTGTTCAGTTAATGATCCTGCTTTTTGCCATTAGCGGCCTGCTGCTCGGAACCTTTACTGCCGGTAAAAAGAACTACAAAAGATTATTCCTCATTACAGCCTGTTGCATTATACTGCCCGAGCTGTTGCTTACATACCTGCTGCATCATCCTGAAAAAATCCCCAACCGGCTCCGTTCGTCTTTTCGGTATTATTATTCAGAGTCAGGAAGAAATATCATCCAGCTTGACCCGCAATACAGCATGTACGACAGCAATCTTTTTTATACGCTTAAACGATCAGCCCGGTTTACATACAGTGGTTACGAGTTTTCAGACAGCTTTGTTACAAACAGTTCAGGACTCAGGGACGACGAAAATTCCTTAATAAAGCCAGAGATCATTTGCCTGGGCGACTCCTATGCCATGGGATGGGGAGTACAACAGGATGAAACGTTTACTGAGATCTTGGGTAAAAAGTCGGGCTATAAAGCATTGAATGCAGCCGTATCTTCCTACGGAACGGCCAGGGAGTTGAAGAATTATTACCGGCTTGATACATCCAATGTGAAGTATCTTATCATTCAGTATTGCAAAAATGATCTTGAAGAGAATAAGTCTTATA
>DAOQRQ010000347.1:0-3702 GCA_035355815.1 Ferruginibacter sp.
GGCTATGCTTCTTCCAAAGACCTGGTGAACTGGACGGAACAGCAATATATTCCCGTAATGCAGCACGAGCCGGGCGTAGTAAATGTATGGGCCCCCGAATTGTTTTATGATGATATGGCCGGACAGTATATCATTATCTGGGCATCCACCATTCCCTTTCGGTTTGAAAAGGGGGTTGAAGATGAAAATAATAATCATCGTATGTATTACAGCACAACAAAGGATTTTAAAACATTTACGGAAACAAAACTATTCCTTGATCCGAAGTTCAGTGTGATTGATGCGGTAATTGTAAAACGAAATGCAAAGGACTATGTGCTGGTGCTGAAAGACAATACCCGGCCAGAACGGAATATCAAAGTGGCTTTTGCAAATGATCCGCTTGGTCCGTGGACAGGTATTTCAAAGCCGTTCACAGAAAAATTTACAGAAGGACCCGCGGTTGCTAAAGTAAAAAATGGTTATCTGGTCTACTACGATGTTTACCAGAAGAAAAAATATGGAGCAAGCTTTACAAGAGAGTTTAAAGATTTTATTGCCGCCGATAGTTTGATAAGTGTGCCTGATGGACACAAGCATGGAACAATTTTGAAAGTGAATAAAAAATACCTGAGGGCATTACAGTGAGAAAATATTTTACATTATTACTTTTAGGAATTGTGCCTGCTATGCAGGCACAGGATACGGTGCGTTATGTTGGTTCCACTTTATCCAATGTAGATTATCACCACGGCCAGTTATCTCCTGCCATTGGGGTACACAATATCCAAACTATGCGTGCCAACCGTTCTAATAGCGATCCTTCAGCCTGGACCTACAATCACCAGCCCATGCTGGCTTACTGGAACAATACGTTTTTCCTGGAGTATTTATCCAACCCGGTGGGTGAACATATTCCGCCGGGGCGAACATTATTGCAAACTTCAAAAGATGGATACAACTGGAGTAAGCCCGACGTGATTTTTGGACATTACAGGATACCCGAGGGAACAGTAAAAGCCGGGAAAACCGATACTTCCGGAAAAAATACCTATGCAGTGATGCACCAGCGTATTGGCTTTTATACCAGCAAAAGCAAAAGACTGTATGCCTTGGGTTATTATGGTATTGTACTGGGGCAAAAAGATGATCCCAATGACGGCAATGGGATCGGCAGGGTGATACGGGAGATAAAAGCAGACGGAACTTATGGGGATATCTATTTCTTTAGATACAATCATGGGTTTAGTGAAAAAAACACGTCGCATCCCTTTTACAAAAGTTCAAAAGATGCTGAATTGATAAAAGCATGTGATGAGATACTCAGTACCCCGTTATTAATGATGCAGACAGTGGAGGAGGGCGACCGGAATGACCCACTGATCCCTTTACAGAAAGATTTTAAAGCATTTAATTATTATCATTTGCCAAATGGAAATGTTGTTGGGTTTTGGAAGTATGCACTCACCAGTATCAGTAAGGATGAAGGGAAAACCTGGCAGTATGGGCCGTTGAGGGCGCCCGGTTTTGTAAATGCCAATGCAAAGATCTGGGGGCAAAGAACATCCGATAAAAAGTATGCAACGGTTTACAATCCTTCGGAATTCAGGTGGCCACTGGCTTTGAGCATAAGCGACGACGGGCTGAATTATAAAAACCTGTTGCTGGTGAACGGCGAGATCACTTCGATGCGTTATGGAGGGGCTTACAAAAGTTATGGCCCGCAATATGTTCGTGGTATCCAGGAAATGGATGGTATGCCACCCAATGGAAATATGTGGGTTACTTACAGCATGAACAAGGAAGATATATGGGTAAGTAAAATCCCGGTGCCGGTAAATGACAAAGTAACAGCTGATGTAAATGATGTTTTTAATGATAAAATGGATGGAGAGGAATTGAATGAATGGAATATTTTCAGTCCGGCCTGGTGTAATGTGGTCATTGAAAAAAAAGCGGGTAAAAAAGTACTGGCCCTGCACGACAGCGACCCGTTTGATTACGCAAAGGCCGAAAGGATTTTTCTGAATGCCAAAAAAACTGCTGTCGAGTTCTCTGTAACCGCAGCGCAGAATAATTATGGCCAGTTACAGATCGAACTTATGGATTCAAAAGGAACAGCTTGTTTACGCCTTCAGTTCGATTCGTCCGGAAATATTTTAACCAAACAAGGCTACCGTAACAAATCCCTGGGTAAATACAGTGTGGGTGAAACCGTCAATATCAAAGTTGAACTGAATACAGCTACAAGGTTTTATAAGGTTGCTGTAAATGGCAAGTCGTCTAATAATATCTGCTTTGCACCTGTTGAAAGGGTGGAGCGTATCGTTTTCAGAACGGGAGATTCACGTCGTTTTCCCAATGCCGATACGCCTACCGACCAGGATTATGATCTGCCCAATGCTGATGCTAAGGATAAAGAGGCAGTGTATTTTATTCATTCCCTTAAAACAACCATGTTGAAATAACTGATGCATGCAAGATTGGCCATATTTGTTCTGTTTGCCTTTATGGCACCTGCATGTATTGCACAAACAAAGACAAAGCCATTTGTACTGAAAGCTGCCGGGTTTAAACATTATGTTGACTACTTCAATAAAATGGAGGACGAGAACATTGTACAGGCAATACCCAATGCACAAAGCTGGGACTGGATGCAGCAGAACATCCCTTTGTTTGAATGTCCGCAGCAAAACTTTGAAGAAATATTCTATTACCGCTGGTGGACATTACGGAAACACATTAAGAAAACAGAAAAGGGTTTTGTGTTTACTGAGTTTTTAGTACAAAGAAGCTATGCAGATAAGTATAACCTAATTGCCAGTGGATTAGGGCATCATATTTATGAGAGCCGCTGGCTGCATGATAAAAAGTATATGGATGATAACCTGCAGGTTTGGTATCGGGGCAACGACGGTAAGCCAATGAAGAAGCTTCGGTTTTACAGCAGTTGGAATGAAGATGCAATCTTTAACCGCTACCTGGTAAATGCCGACAGAAAATTTGTACTTGATTTATTGCCGGATATGGAGGCCAATTATGCAGCATGGGAAACGGAAAGAAAAGGAACCGGCGGTTTGTTTTGGCAATACGATGTACGGGATGCAATGGAAGAAACGATCAGTGGGGGAAGAAAAGAGAAAAATGCAAGGCCCAGTATTAATGGGTATATGTATGGCAATGCAATGGCATTGGGAAAAATGGGAAGACTTGATGAAAAAAATACTTACTGGTTAGGCTATTATGCGAAGGCCGATTCATTAAAAAGCCTGCTGCAATCAAAGCTATGGAACAGCAATCATAGTTTCTTTGAAGTAAGAAAAGAACAAGGCGATACATTAGCAAACGTGAAAGAAGAAATTGGTTTTATTCCCTGGTATTTTAATATGCCAGACAGTAATTATAGTATAGCCTGGAAGAGTTTAATGGATACCAAAACATTCTGTGCGCCATTTGGGATCACTACAGCTGACAGAAGTCATCCGCAATTCCGTACGCATGGTTGCTGCAAATGTGAGTGGGACGGGGCGGTGTGGCCCTTTGCCACTTCCCAAACATTAACTGCCATGGCAAACCTGCTTAATAATTACAAGCAGGATTATGTGGCCGATTCAAACTATTTTTCTTTACTCAATACTTATGTAGAATCGCAATATTACCGTGGCCGTCCTTATATAGGCGAATACCTGGATGAAAAAACGGGCTATTGGTTAAAAGGCGATG
>DAOQRQ010000348.1:0-3696 GCA_035355815.1 Ferruginibacter sp.
ATACCAGCCGGCTGTTTTTGCAGACGCCGGCCGGCTTGATAAGATCATGAAGGCAATGCCGGTGATAGACCAGCTTTTTAAAGAATACGCCGACTCCAATCATTTACCCGGCGTGGCCTATGGTTTAGTGGTAGATGGTAAGCTTGTTTACAAAGGAAATATCGGGTATACCGATGTTGAAAAGAAAATACCGGTCACTTCCGCATCTCTTTTCCGCATTGCTTCCATGAGCAAAAGTTTTACCTGCATGGCTATTTTAAAGCTGCGTGATGAAGGCAAACTGAACCTGGATGACCCTGCTTATTTATATATCCCCGAACTGAAAAATTTAAAATATCCAACGGCCGACGCCCCGGTAATTACGATCCGTCATTTGATGACGCATGGCGCCGGTTTTCCGGAAGACAATCCCTGGGGCGACCGGCAACTTGCCGACAATGATAAAGACCTGATGGAGTTCATTGGCAAGCAAATTTCTTTTTCCAATCCTCCCGGCATTGCGTATGAATACAGCAACCTGGGTTTTGCATTGCAGGGAAGAATTATTACGAAGGTTTCGGGCATGCAGTACCAGGACTATATCAAAAAAAATATCCTGGAACCGCTGGGCATGAAGACCACTACTTACGAATACGGCGACGTGGCTGCTGATAAACTGGCACACGGTTACCGCTGGCTGAATGAAAAATGGAATGAAGAAACATTGCTGCATGATACCAAAGACGGAAGCTGGGGCGCCATGGGTGCCATGATCAGTTCCATTGATGAGTTTGCAGGGTATATGGCATTTCATCTTTCTGCCTGGCCGCCAAGTAATGCAAAAGACGACGGGCCTGTTAAAAGAAGTTCGGTAAGGGAAATGCATCACCCCTGGCGGTGGAATACATTTAATCCCAATTATAAATTTCCCGATGGAAGAACCTGCGCCATCACGGCGGCGTATTGTTATGGCCTGGGCTGGGTAAAAGACTGTGAGGGCCGAACGTTTATTTCACACAGCGGAGGCCTGCCCGGCTTCGGAAGCCAGTGGCGCATCATGCCCGATTACGGGGTCGGCATCGTTTCCTTTGCCAACCGAACCTATGCGCCCATGGGTTTTGTGAATTTAAAAGTTTTGGATACCATTATTAAAATGGCCCAACTGCAACCGAGGCAACTTCCACCATCGAAAATTTTAGAACAGCGTAAGAATGAGTTAATGAAAATTCTGCCCGACTGGAACAAAGCGGAACAAAGCGGCATCTTTGCCGAAAACTTTTTTCCCGACTATCCCATCGACAGCTTGAAAAAGGAGGCAAGGGAACTTTATGCGAAAGCGGGGAAAATAATATCCATAAAAGCAATGAGGCCGGAGAACCAGTTGCGGGGTTCGTTTATCATTGAAGGAGAGAAGATAAATATGGAGATCTACTTTACCCTATCGCCGGAGAACCCGGCCCTGATACAGGAGTACCATATACAGGAAATACCGAAGCAATAGTTTTTTACCGCGGAGGCGCAAAGGCGCAATGATTCAGATCGGGTAAATTTTATCTCTCTGCGTCTTTGCGCCTCCGCGGTTTATCATTTCTCCCCAGGATGATATTTCTTCTCCATCTGTTTCATCACATCTTCTTTATAAAACAATACCTCTTTAAATTGGCCTTTACTGTACATCAGCCCCTGGTCGAAAAAATGTTTGGAGTTTTCATCGCCGCTTTGTCCTCCGGCCAATAATGATCTTGCTTTTATCTTTTTTCCAAACTCTACGGCGCAGATAAAACTATTGCCGTTAACGCCATATCTTTTTTGGGTTCCGGGAAATGTTTTGCTGGTATAAGAAGGCAGCATGCCCCAGGTGGATGAGGTAAAGCCAACGGGGATGCTTGACTTGCTGTCGTCAAATTTATAATCAAGGTCGGAGGAGATGCGTTGAAAGCGGTTGATCTCTCCCCAGGCTATTTGCCATTTGCCAAACCTGCTTTGTAGTTTATAGATTGTTGCAATGAGTGGCCGTATCAAAGAGTCTGCAGGTGTAGTGGCAACAAACTGTTTTGTCTTATCTACAAAATCATCGCTTTCAGCATTGGGTAACTTTACCCTGTTGATGGCAGGTAATAATTTCTCTCCCCACTCAACAGCAAGCGTTGTGGCAATGGAATTTTCGCCACAGCGATAGTCCCAGTTCTTTAAAACGGATATTGATTCTTTAAGAGGAGTATATAAAGAGTCAGTAACAGTTATTGTTTTTTCAAATGCATGTACCAATGCCGGAACTAAAATTTCAAAAGCAGCCAACCGGGTATCATAACCCGCCTTAATTACTTTATCAATGGTATATTTATTTTCTTCGCTTAATACCCTCACGGCATTAATACCCCTGAAATTTTCGCCGTCGGGCGCCATATAGGCCGGGTAGTTTTGTTCACCGGATTCTGTGAATTGTTTTGGGCTATTGGTTCCGGCAACAGTATAAGGAGTGGAATTACAGTTTTGCAACCAGCCATTTACAGGGTTGATACTTTGTACTATTTCGCTGATGGGATGTTGGCCTTTCCATTCGGTTGCCGATATGGTTCCGTCAACCGGCTCGTTCCAGTTATAATTTTTATCTCTTACAGGTATGCGGTTGCCGTGCCAGTAAGCAATATTCCCTTCGGCATCGGCATAAACGGTGTTGTTGGAAATATTTCCCCGCAGGTCAAGCGTTTTTTTAAAATCGGCAAAACCATTTGCTTTGTTTCGCAACCAACACTGCATTAATCCGTCTGCAATGCGGTTATCGGCACGCAGGCTTAATGTCTGCCCGTTTCGGTTTCCCATGAAGGGCCCGTGATGGGTATAAAGAACATTGATTGTTTTTTTAGATAAAACACCGTCATCTGTTCTGTATTTTAATTCGACCTTTTTTTCAATGACAGGCCTTGTGCCGTTCCCGTACTTATAAACAAAGTGCCCATCTTTTTTTGAAACTTTTTCAATATAGGTATCTGCGGCATCTACATCGCTTGAAGTGTGCATCCATCCACAATGTTCGTTAAAGCCCTGGTAAATAAAAAACTGCCCCCAGGTAACAGCGCCATACACATTCAACCCCTCTTCACTCGCCATGTGTACTTCGGGACGGAAATAAAAAGTAACATGCGGATTGATGTATAAAATAGCATTCCCGTTCTCGGTGATCTTTGGCGCAAACGCAAAACCATTTGAGCCGGTGGGGTCTTCATCTTTATCTTTTTTTGCAATGGCCAGGTCGGTATTCTCAAAATAAAAACGGGTGAATTCCTTTTCGGTGATGCCTCCCGTGTTAATGGCATTGATGCTGCCGTCTGTCCACAAAAAAGGGTACCAGGGTTTAAATCGGTGTATTGATAACGGCTTAACTGACGGATTTTTGTAGAGGTAATAGTTTATACCATCAGCAAAAGCGATGCATAGTTTCTGCATCCATTGAGGAGCTTTGTTATAATCATTTACTGCGTCGGCTGAATCAAAAAGTATCCGGTTCAGCAGGTCCCAGGCCAGTTCCTTTTCTCCCTGTGTTTCTGATAGTCGGCCTAATTTATCAATATAGTTTGTCTCCACTCTTTTAAAATCATCTTCGCACTGGGCATACATCAAACCAAATACGGCATCGGCATCTGTTTTGCCATAGATATGCGGCACACCATAATTGTCACGAATGATGGTTACCTGCTGCGCCTGTTTTTCCCAGCG
>DAOQRQ010000349.1:0-3667 GCA_035355815.1 Ferruginibacter sp.
CATCCAGTACATTTTCCCGGTTCTGCTTAAAGATAGGCACCCACATGGCCGGGTTGCTTTTTGCCAACCGTACCGTACTTTCAAAACCGCCACTGGCCAGTTCAAAAATAGCATCTTCTTCTTTTTCCTTTTCCAGCACCGTAAGCGATAAGGCATACGAAGCAATATGCGATATGTGGCTAACATACGCCGCATGCACATCGTGCACATCGGCATTCATATATACCAGTTGCATCCCGATACGGGTATAAAGGTCCTCCACCAGTTGCAATGCATCCGCATCGGTTTCGTCTTTTTCACAGATCACCGCTACTCTTCCTTTGAATGCATCCTTTACCACCGACTCCGGTCCGTCCTTTTCTGTACCCCACATGGGGTGTGTTGCCACATACCTGCCCCGGTTTTTATGAACAGCCACTGATTGACAGATGGAATTTTTTGTTGAACCTACATCCATCAGCACCTGCCTGTCTAACTTATCTAATATACCCGGTAAAGCCTGGCGGGTAACATCCACGGGTATAGCCATGATGACCAGGTTGCTTTGTTTGATGGCCTCGTCCAATACCATGCTGTTATCTATCCATCCCAACTGAAGGGCTGTTATCAGGTTCTTCTCATTGGTATCCACCCCAATTACCCGTTGGGCAAAGCCCGTTTCCTTAAGCCGGTTTGCCATAGAGCAACCGATGAGCCCGGTTCCGATTACTGTTACTGTCATAGAAATAAAAAACCCCCGATCTTTCGGGGGATGATTTTATGTTAATGTGTTTGTGTATGCCGTTTAACAAGAAAATACCTGCCCCCTGCCGTTGCAGCAGCTATAATAATAAAACCAGGTATTTACGTTGCTTTTGTTCATTACTGAAACAAAAATAAGGAATGGCATCGATATAACCACAAAAAAACACCCCTCCTTAAAAGGAGGGGCATCAATTGATTGCTTGTCTTAAGAAAATCTTATGTAGTTCCGGTTAAAACAACAAGCCATCGGTTAACCGGGCTGAATTACTTCTTAGTTGTATCAGCAACTGGAGCTTTAGCAGCAGTATCAGCTACAACTGGAGCAGCTGGAGAGTCTACTTTTGGAGCTTCAACTGCAGGAGAATCAGTCTTTGCAGCTTCTTTGGTTTCACCTTCATTGTTGCAGGCTACGAAAGCCACAGAAACGATAGCTAATGCTAAGATTACTTTTTTCATTTTTTGTTTTGTTTAATTTTTAAAAATTATAATTTTCAATTAATACCGGGTCCGGCAAAAGGTAACCCACCTTTTTTTATCTTTTTTTTTCGTTGCTTTGGGTTACAAATGATCAGTAAACGTATTAATATTACCGGGTGAGCAATTATCTACAGGAAAATGAGCTTTTAAGGGGTTTAGCGGCTAATGACCGGGATGTTATTGAAGCCATTTACCGTGATAACTACCCTATGGTTCAGGCCTTTATACTCAATAACAGCGGAAACAGCGACGAGGCCAGGGATATTTTCCAGGAAACCATGATCGTTCTTTACGAGAAGGCCACCCTGGAAGGTTTTGAACTGAATTGCCAGCTTAAAACCTATATCTACTCGGTATGCCGGCGGCTCTGGCTCAAAAGATTGCAGCAAATGCAGCGGTACAGCAGCCTGGTGGAAAATGTTGAGGATTCGGTTCCGGTGGAGGAAGACATTGAGCAGCATGAAAAGCACAACGCCGGGTTCCTGATGATGGAGGCGGCCATGAATAAGATCGGCGAACCCTGTAAAAGTCTCCTGGAAGCCTATTATATCCAGAAGAAGAATATGCAGGAAATAGCCGGGGAATTCGGGTATACCAATGCCGATAATGCAAAGACCCAGAAATATAAATGCCTGTTGAGACTAAAGAAATTATTTTTTGCACAGTATAAAAACGGACAGTGACCATGGATGAGATTTTACTTATAGAAGCAGTGGAGCGCTACCTGAAAGGCGAAATGCCGGCCCAGGAAAAAGCGTTTTTTGAGGAGATCCGCAAAAACGATCCCGCCGTTGACCAAATGGTGGTGGAGCATACCTTTTTATTTCACGAACTGGAAAAACAATCAGGCATCAAGGCGTATAAACATTCTTTATACGAGGTGGAAAGTAAAATGGTGGAAGAAGGGCTTATCAGCAGATCCCAGTTAAAGGGTAAGGCAAAAGTTGTTTTCCTGTGGAAAAAGTACAAAAAGAATATTGCCGTAGCTGCTTCCATAGCGGTATTGGTATCCCTTACCACTACCGGTTTGATCATTGCTTACAATAACAAAGCCGGCAACAGCGCTGTTACAGACCTGATCGGTAAGGTGAAGAATACGGAAATGGAAGTGAGCAAGATCAAAGACTCACTGAAAGCAAATAAGATCATCCGGGAGACCCCCAAACCGGATTTCAGGGCTACCGGTTTTTTAATTGATGGCAAAGGATACATTGTAACCAACGCTCACGTGGTAAACCGGATGAGAACAATTTACGTAGAGAATAACAAAGGCGAATATTTCAGTGCCGTTTCAGTTTACACAGATCCCAATGCTGACCTTGCCATATTGAAGATTACCGACACGGCATTTAGACCCATGGCAAACCTGCCTTACTCTATAAAGAAGACCAATTCAGATCTTGGCGAACAGATATTTACCCTTGGTTATCCCCGCAATGAAATTGTTTACGGCCAGGGTTATGTGAGTGCCAAATCCGGCGACGAAGGTGATTCTACTGCTTACCAGCTTTCGGTATCCGTTAACCCGGGAAATAGCGGGGGTCCCGTTCTAAACAAACATGGCGAGATCATCGGCATCATCACTTCAAAAAATTCTATTGCCGACGGAGTTGTTTTTGCAGCAAAATCAAAGAATATATACAGCCTCGTGGACGCTTTTAAAAAAGCAGGCGATACCATGAATATTAAACTGCCAACAAATACAGGACTTAAAGGCCTGGAAAGAGAACAACAGGTGAAGAAAATCGAAGAGTTCGTATTTATGGTGGTTGGAAATTAATTACCCCTTTATGGAAACTGAATTAAAAATGTCCCGTTTAAAAGCGGGACATTTTTATTACTCAACTATATTATCAGGCCCACAACGAAGGCGGATATTCTCCATCGGCCACCAGTTTATCAACGCTTGCCTTTACCACCGGTGCATCCTCCTTATACGTAACCCCAAACCATTTTGAGGATGTAGGGATCACACTGATATGCCCGTTGTGATTATGCATGAAATCTTCTGCCATTAAGGGTATAAAGAATTCTGATTTGATATTCGCATTGTTCTCTTTCACAAAATCCAGGAACAGTTTTTCGGTGAACGGAAAAAGGTTCTGGTGAAAACACCAGAAGTTCATCGACACGCTGGAATCGGAAGGCACGGTATGTTTACCTGCCTCGTCTTCATAAACAATGCTGCCATCCTCCCGGTATATTTTTGTGCGTTCTTTAATACTAACCAGGTTGTTCTTGCCATCTACCTGGCAAACACCACGACTTACCGTTCCGTGGTCGCTCAGTGTTTTGGCCAGTTCGTAGCCAATGATGGCATATTGTTTTTCACTGCATTTATTGTTTAAAAAATCAGCTGCCTTTACAAATGAATCTTTTCCATAAAAATCATCGGCATTGATCACCGCAAAGGGTTCTTTTATCACGTTTTTGGCACAAAGCACGG
>DAOQRQ010000350.1:0-3664 GCA_035355815.1 Ferruginibacter sp.
TACAGGGCAGACAACAGGTTACTGCAGGAGCAGGAGGCGTTTAAAATACCTTACCCCCTAGCGGGGACTTAAAAAATAATTAAGCCCCGACTGAACAAGTCGGGGTTTGTTTTAAATAATCATTGTGATGATCCATTACAAAAGCAAGGCGGAAATTGAACTGATGCGGGAAAGCAGTTTGCTGGTAAGCGAAACGCTTGCGCTGGTGGCTGCCTGTATTAAACCGGGCGTTACCACTTTGCAACTGGATAAGATCGCTGAAGAATTCATTCTAGATAACGGCGCCAAAGCGTCTTTTAAAGGCTACAATGGATTTCCATTTGCCTGCTGCATATCGGTAAATGATGCGGTAGTGCATGGCTTCCCTGATAAAGAAGAACTGAAAGAAGGCGACCTGGTTTCTGTTGATGTTGGGGTTTTTAAAAATGGTTTTCATGGCGACAGTGCATATACATTTGGCGTAGGAGAGATAACCGATGAGTTGAAACAGTTGATGAGAGTGACCAAAGAATCGCTTTATAAGGGAATTGAAAAAGCCATCCACGGAAACCGTACAGGCGATATTGCCTTTGCCATACAGGAGTATACCGAAAAACAATACGGCTATGGTGTGGTAAGAGACCTGGTTGGCCATGGCCTTGGCCGCCACCTGCACGAAGAGCCACAGGTTCCTAATTTTGGTAAACGGGGAACGGGCGCCAAATTAAAAGAAGGAATGGTGATTGCCATTGAGCCCATGATAAACATGGGTACCAGGGAAGTATACCACGATAAAGACGGATGGACCATACGTACGGCCGATGGTAAACCCGCAGCTCATTACGAACACGATGTGGCCATTCAAAGAGGCAAGGCAGATATTCTGTCTTCTTTTATAAAAATTGAAGCAGCGGAAAAAGCCAACGCAAACCTGTGTTCTGACTATGCTTTACAGGATCCGGTACTTTAATACCACCCGGTCATCTGTCCAGATATTATTGGGGCTGATATAGGTATCCCTGTACTGCATCACCACACCTGCTTTTGCAAACATATCCCTCACCAGTTCACTGCAGATATACGCTTTGTTCTTTTCTCTTTTACTGATATGAAAAAGAATGCGAACCATGATGCGGAATATCTCAAAATTATCATAAGGCCTTGTCAGTTGATCCAGGCCAAAACTGATTCCCTTATTGAGCGACTGTTTTTCCAATGGAAAATTGAGTTGTGCAATGGCGATCTGCCCTTTATAAGGCCTTTTGGTTCCTTTGTAATTCTTCAGGTAGTTTGACAGCGGGATAAGCCGGATACCAATGCTGGGCTCCGCTTCCAGTACCAGCACCCTTCCCAGTTCTTCATCCTTATAAATAACCCCTACATGGCTCCAGGTACTTTTGGTGAGTTTTTGTATGGCGCCCGAAAAGGCATAACTCCCGCTGCTGAAAAAGATATGCCCGGTTCTGAGATGCTCCCTTATTTTTTCGTAAGGAATAACAGGTGTTTCCTCCAATTCTTTTTTTGTGATTTTATCTGCCATGGATGATGGGTTGATTGTTATGCTTAAGTTTGAAGATACAAATTACCCGCATGAACAAAAAACGGCTCGTTATTATCGGTGGTGGGGCAGCAGGATTCTTTTGCGCAGTAAATGCGGCGAGGCTGGATCCCATGCTGGAAGTTATCATCCTGGAAAAAACTGGCAAGCTGCTGGGTAAAGTACGCATCAGTGGCGGCGGCCGCTGCAATGTAACCCATGCCTGTTTCAGTATGGCAGATATGGTAAAGAAATATCCAAGGGGCGGTTCATTCCTTAAAAAAGCATTTCATCATTTTTTTACCAACGATACCATTGCCTGGTTCAGGGAAAGAGGGGTAGAGCTGAAGACAGAAGCCGATGGAAGAATGTTCCCGGTAACCGATTCTTCCCAAACCATTATTGATTGTTTGATAAAAGAAGCAAATAAATATGGAGTGGAGATCCTGATGAACCGGGAAGTAAAGCAACTGACAACAGACAATGGTCATTGGTCATTGATCATTAACGGGGGTGAAGTGATACAGGCTGATTATGTATGTGTAGCCAGTGGGGGATATCCAAAACCTGTTCAGTATAACTGGTTAACACAGCAGGGGCATCGTATTGAAGACCCGGTTCCTTCTTTATTCACATTTAATATGCCGGGCAATGCCATTACATCGCTGATGGGAGTTTCGGTGGAGCATGTGCGGGTTAAGATCGCCGGTTCAAAACTCAGTGAAGAAGGGCCCTTGCTTATTACACACTGGGGAATGAGCGGTCCGGCCATTTTAAAATTATCGGCATGGGGAGCAAGAGAATTGGCAACGGGCAATTACCAGTTTTCAATAATGATAAACTGGGTCCCTGCATTTAATGAGAACAGCCTGCGGGAAAAATTTCAACAGCTCCGCTTTGAACTGGCTACACAAAAAGTAGTGAACCGGAATCCTTTTTCGTTACCCAATCGCTTATGGGAATTTCTTTTAAAAAGATCGGAAGTAAAAGAAGAGTTACGCTGGGCCGATCTTCCTGCCGCCGCACAAAACAAACTCATCAAAAATTTATGTGCAGGGGAATATGAAGTAAAAGGCAAAACAACGTTCAAAGAAGAATTTGTTACCGCAGGAGGCTTGGAGCTGAACGAAATTGACTTCAATACCATGCAGAGTAAAAAATTCCCGGGCCTGTTCTTTGCCGGGGAGATCATCAACGTAGATGGGCTTACCGGGGGCTTTAATTTTCAAAATGCCTGGACAACGGGGTGGATTGCCGCGAAAGGGTTAACCCGTTCAAATCGTTGAAATACTTTGCAAGTGTGAACTAACCCTTAAACTTTGAAACGTTTTAAACGACCGAAACGATTTAAGTGGGTTTTTCGTTTACTTTTGCCCATACGCTTTTAATGAAAAAGATCGACCGATACATACTCGTAAAGTATCTCACTACTTTCTTCTTCTGCCTGTTGCTGTTCACCGCAATTGTGGTAGTGGTCGACATCAGCGAAAAGACAGACAACTTTGTAAAATCAGGTCTGCCGGTCTACCGCATCATCACAGACTATTACATCGGGTTCATTCCCCGAATTGATGCCATGTTGTTCCCGCTTTTTGTTTTTATCTCCGTGATATTCTTTACTTCCAAAATGGCCGGCCGTTCCGAAGTGATCGCCATCCTTAGCAGCGGGGTAAGCTTCCGCCGTTTTTTACTTCCCTATGTTATCGGCGGATTATTCTTATCTGTCTTACTTTGGGCCGGATACCAGTACGTGGTTCCCCGGGCAAACCAGATATGGGGCAATTTTGAAGCCCGGTATATCGATGGCCCGGCTACCCAGGTAAATAACAATTCAAACTATAAGCAGAACCTGTATTTCAAATTAGATTCAAACAGGTATGTAGGCATACGCAGTTACGATACCATTTTAAAATCCGGCAGTGGGTTTTTTATTCAGCAATTCTCGGGGAACAAATTGATTTATAACCTCCGGTCAGAACAATTTAACTGGGATTCGGCCAGGAAAAAATGGAGACTGGTGGAACCGGTAGATCGGGTGCTCGACAGTATTTCTGAAAAAGTTACAAAAAGACCAGAACTGTTTGCCAATTATAATTTCAAACCCCGTGATCTTCGTAAGGATGATTATTTTAAAGACCAGTTGCCCAC
>DAOQRQ010000351.1:0-3663 GCA_035355815.1 Ferruginibacter sp.
ATATCAAATACAAAATAGCGCCGCCCGAAGAGCTTAAAGAACAATGTGCACAGATGAATTATGTGTACCGGCCGGAGTATAAAATAACATCGCTAAAAGCGTTTACCGAGCAGGAAGTGCTGGAACCGGTGGTAAAAGCATATAACAAACGGATAAGCTGGTGGAGTAAGAATGAAGCCCTGATAGACCTGAACAGGCCCGTTCCGGAACAAAGCAATATGGATGTTGCCAACAATACCGGTGCCGATAAAAATA
The DNA here is from genome assembly GCA_035355815.1 of Ferruginibacter sp. Classification (GTDB taxonomy): domain Bacteria; phylum Bacteroidota; class Bacteroidia; order Chitinophagales; family Chitinophagaceae; genus Ferruginibacter. The sequence goes on from DAOQRQ010000351.1 coordinate 256, forward strand.
ACTCATCACTTTCTGCTGGCTATTCGCAAAACGATTTTTCAGCAGGCGGACAACAGGGTGCCTTGCAAGAAGTAGTGGTAACCGGCGCATTCGGCATTAAACGAACTGCCAGAAGCACCTCATCAAATTCACAAGTGGTATCTGCCGATCAGCTTAATGCGGTGCGTAATACCAATATCAACGATGCCCTGGCGGGCAAAGTGGCGGGAATACAGGTGCGTAGCCAGTCTTCTGCCGCACTGGGGCGCCAGAGCCATATCCGCTTACGCGGCGAAAGCGCCTTTAGTAACGGCAACGGCACCTACGGATCGGGGGGAGTATTGTATGTGGTTGACGGAACCATTTTACCCGATGCAAACGATATCAACATCGACGATATTGAAGATATAACTGTACTGCAGGGGCCAAGCGCTGCTGCTTTATTCGGGCCAGAAGGAGCAAACGGGGCGGTAGTAATGACATTGAAAAAAGCCCGGCGCACCTACACAAAATATGTGTGGACAGAATATAAACTGAGCAGCGCCGAAGACGAAGACTATATACAGGCCATGCAAAACGCCCCCGCTCCGGAACTATGGGACACGTATGCGGCCCTGGAAAAAGAATACAGGAATAACACCGGCTTTTATTTTGAAATGGCCGATTTCTTTTTCGAAAACGGCAAACAGGAAAAAGCGCAGGAACTGATGTACAATGCCATTGAACTTTGCCAGGGCAATGAGAACGGGTTGCGGCTGGCTGCTTATATGTACGAAAAATGGAAACACTATGATAAAGCCATTGCGGTGTACAAAGGCATTTTGAGCCGGCAGCCAAACAACCTGCTGGTAAAACGTGACCTGGCATTAGCCTACTTTCAGCGTAAGGATATGGAAAGGGCGGTAAGAACCTATTATGCCGTGATCACATCGCCTGATGATAATTATTACAGCGCTTCGGTAAAAGAAGATGCGCTGGCCGAAATGAATGCGATACTGGTACTGCATAAAAATGAATTCGATATTTCCTACATTAATCATAACCTGGTAAAAGCGCTGCCGGTTGACCTGCGTATCTCTATCGGCAGCAATGATGATTATGTACGTAATGCACATATTATAGAACCAGGCGGTGAAATATGCAGCAGTACCAATCCGGTGAGTAAAAGCGGAGGCCGTTTCACCGGCGATTCATACTACTCATACTGGCAAAACCTTGGCGAGTATTCCACCAGGCAGGCACAACAGGGAAAGTACAGTGTGAAAGTAGACTCATACGGCTATTCTTCTTACCGGGAGAAGATACCCTCCTTTGTACGGGTAATAACCTTTAAGAATTTTCAGCGGGAGAATATGACCATGGAAACAAAGATCTACAATTTGGATAACCAATACGGCCGGGTAGAACTGGATGCGATCAGGTGGTGAACAGATTCCCTTTGAAAATGAAACTCCGGCCTATTGACCGGAGTTTTTTCATGAACAGCTTCTTTATATCTCTGGTATAATTATTCTATTTTTACCCGGATAAACAATACGGATGCAATTAACAATTGAAAGAATAAAAGAACTGTTTTCTTCTTTTTCAGAAACTGAAATAACCGGTATCGACAAACTTCCCCAGGCCGGCAGCGAACGCCACTACTTCCGTATTCACACGGCCGGTAAAAGTTATATTGCTACTTACGGGGAGAACCTGAAAGAGAATGAAAGTTTCATTTATTTCTCCGGGCATTTTAAAAAGAAGGGGCTGGCGGTGCCGGAGATATTCTGCATCAACAAGGATAAGAACATCTACATACAGGAAGACTTTGGTGATGTATCGCTGCTGAACATACTGGAAGAGAAAGGATTTACAGGCGAAGTGTACGAACTGTATAAAAAAAGTTTATCTCAACTGGTATTACTGCAGGTAAAAGGGCACGAAGAACTGAATTATAAAAAATGCCTCACCAATACATCGTTTGGCAAACAGGCCATCATGGCCGACCTGCTTTATTTCAAGTATTATTTCCTGGATGCATTACGCAGGCCATACGATAAACAAAAGCTGCTCGATGATTTTGAAGCCTTGAGCCTATACCTGGCCCATACCGAATACAAATATTTTATGTTCCGGGATTTTCAGAGCCGCAACATCATGGTAACACCCGATGAAACGGTTCACTTTATCGATTACCAGGGTGGTATGAAGGGAGCGCCGCAGTACGATGTAGCGTCTTTACTCTGGCAGGCGAGGGCAAATTTAACGGATGAATGGAAGCAGGGATTGCTGGAACATTATATAAATGAGTTTGAGAAAACAGTGGGCGACCAGATAGACCGGGAAACTTTCCGCAGCCAGTATAATGGCTATGTACTCATCCGCCTGCTGCAGGTACTGGGCGCTTATGGTTTCCGGGGCCTGTTTGAACGCAAGGCGCAATTTCTTACCAGTATACCACTTGCCCTGAGTAATTTAAAATGGTTCTTTAATAACCAGAACATGGGTATTGCGGTTCCCGAATTTAAAAAAGTGCTGGAAATATGTGTGAGCAATGAAGTGATCGATACCTTCACACCCGTTCAGGCAACCGCCGAAACTCCGTTAGTAGTTACCATCAACAGCTTCTCTTATAAAAAAGGCATTCCGCCCGACGCCACAGAGAACGGCGGCGGCTATGTATTCGACATGCGGGGTATTTTAAACCCCGGAAGGATCGACGAATACAAAACACAAAGCGGGCTGGATAAAGCGGTAAAGGATTTTTTAGAACAGCAAACCGATATGCTTACTTTTTTGAACGGCGTTTTCAGCGTGGTGGATATTTCTATAACCGACTACATAAAAAGAGGATTTGCCAGCCTGATGATCAATTTCGGGTGTACCGGGGGTCAGCATCGCAGCGTATATGCAGCAGAAGCACTCGCACGCCATCTCCGGAATAAATTTAAAGTGAAAGTGAATCTGAATCATACTAACCAGCAAAATTGGGTAAGGTCAGGTTGATAGTTCATAGTTGATTGTTCATGGTAAAGCCACTACACAAAATGTCATTTAGATTTGAAGAATTAAAGGTTTGGCAGATAGCGTTACGCCTAAGTAACGAGATCGATATTATGGTTAAGAAATTTCCAAAGGAAGAGCTTTATAGTTTATGCTCTCAAATGAAACGGGCCGCTGATTCGGTAGTTTTAAACATAGCTGAAGGCAGTACCGGACAATCAAAAGCGGAATTTAAACGATTTCTGGGAATAGCTTTAAGGTCTGCAATTGAGGTGGTTTCTTGCCTTTTTATTTCGCAAACAAGAAAATATATCACTGATGCAGATTTCAAAAAATACTACAATGACTATGAAGTATTATGCAAAATGATCTCGAAACTGCGAGATTCAATGTAATCTGCTATGAACCATTAACCATGAACCATGAACATTTCTAAAGCAATGA
>DAOQRQ010000352.1:0-3661 GCA_035355815.1 Ferruginibacter sp.
GCATCCTTCAATGCACTGGCGCAGGAGTTAATGGTACGGTCAAGTATGGGCCTGATCAGCGTTTCAAATCCCTCTCTTGTTATAGCAACCGGATTCCCTTTATAGGTTGATTCAAATATTTCACTGACCGAAAGCGCTTTCTTTGCTTCCTCTGCTTTCAACCGCAATACTTGCCGGTGTTTTGATTCATCAGCTGAACCATCCAGTTTATTTTGTACGATCCAGTGATCAGTGATCGCATTATCCAGGTCATCGCCACCAAGGTAGGTATCGCCATGGGTAGAAAGGACTTCAAAGATGCCGTTTGCTATGCTGAGAATAGAAATATCAAATGTGCCACCACCGAGGTCGTACACCGCAATGGTCTTATTCTCGTCTTTGTTCAAACCAAACCCGTAAGCAAGACTGGCAGCCGTGGGTTCATTAATGATACGAAGCACATCAAGCCCGGCCAGTTTTCCTGCATCCCTGGTAGCCTGCCGTTGTGCATCATTAAAATAAGCCGGCACGGTAATCACCGCTTTGCTTACCGGTGTTTTTAAAATATGCTCGGCCTGTTTTTTAAGTTCTTTAAGAATAAGGGAAGAAAGATCCACCGGCGAATAAAACTGTTGCCCAACCTGTACTTTCACCAGCCTGTTCTCATCATCAATGATCTTATAGGCCAGGGACGCTGAATTATTCTTTACATCATTATAGGTTTTACCCATCAGTCTTTTGGCCGAGAATATGGTATGAGCCGGATCAGTAACCAGGTATTTTTTTGCTTCCTCTCCTACTGTTACCACATCGCCAAAATGAACCACCGAAGGCACCAGGGAACTGCTGTTATGCTCTTTCAACGCTACCGGCATTTTACTCTCCGGATGAATGATGGCCACCAGGCTGTTGGTAGTACCCAGGTCGATACCCACGATCATCTCTTCCTGTTGCAGACTTCCGGTGGCTATATTGATAGCTATTTTAGCCATTGATCTTTTTTTGCCAAAGGTAACGAATAAAAAAGGCTGTCCCGAAAGTTCGGGACAGCCCTGTATAAATATGCATGATCGTTTTACCGGATCAGTACCATTTTTCCATAACCCTTATTAAAGTATTTATCCGTTTCTGCATCCTTGTCTTTGAATTTCTCCAGCGACTTGCCATTCAGGTTTGTAAGCACCCGGTATAAATAAACACCGTTGGCCAGTTTGGCACCGTACATATCGGTACCATCCCATTTGAACTCAGTGATATTTCTTCCTATATGCAAGGGTCCCAGTTCATCTTTGGTTATTTCCCTCACCACTTTACCGGTAATGGTGAGTACCTGTATCCGTATGTTCTGCGGCACTTCCGTTCCGGTGATATAAAAAACAAATGCAGTTGATGTAGTGAACGGATTGGGATAATTAAGCAGGTTGCTGATCATGGCTTTGGTGATCACATGAAACTTCACATGGTACTCAATAGCGCCGGCTGTATTACCCACTACGTCTTTACCCGAAACGATGAGCTCATAATATCCTTCATCCGGGAAGTAAGGAAGGAAATCGATCACGGCCGTGTTGTTCCCCGTTGAGAGGTTGGCCGGTGTAAAGCGCATGGTATCTCCGCCAAAACTATAGTTATGCAACGAGCCATCCGGGAACCGAACCTGCACTTTCAGCAAAGCCGTATCGCTTAATGCCATGAACCTGCTTTCATCTTTGAGGTTGATGAGAATATGCGGCTTGGCCGATACGATATCTTCATTAAGGATATGCACCCCGTCGAACGTTACATCCAGCAACGGATTATAATTATCCGCTTTCACATACAGTTCCTTGAACAGTATATTATTGAAATGATATTGTTCCGGCTGTGCATTGTTAGGGTTCACTTCCACAAAGATGGTATTGGAACCGGGATAATCGTTTGTATTGATGCGGTAGCTTACAACTAAGGTATCGCCCGAAACCAGCACTTTGGCTTTAGATAGGTTAAACGGGTGCGGAACATTATTCCGGTCGGTGATCACAAAGTTGAAACGCATGCTGTCAGAAAAAGCAGTGGGACTTATATTTTTAAATGCCAGTTTAAAATCAACCTGTTCACCCTGCTCACAGGTATCCTTCATACTGAAAAGAATATTGGGTGCCACAGCGCCTTCGGGTACGTATTCGCCATTAACCCTCCAGTATCGAAGCTGGTAAGGGGTTCCCTGTACCGTATCCTGGTTATACATTTTCAGTTTCAGGTAAGGATACTGCGCTGCATTGATAGCAGAGATATTGAAATCCTTTTGCGTGGAGTCAACGGTATACAGTTCTGTTTCCACACCGGCATTGGTTACCCCAATAACCTTAAAGAAGAGACTGTCACCCGGCCCCGTTTCTTCTCTTGCTCCACGCCAATGAAACTGGCTCCAGGATCTTGCCGGACCATAAACCGGCGAGGTGATGGTTCCGGAAGCCTTACTACCCGGGCATGCCGCATCAAGCACTATTTTATCATAAATGCCATCGGACAATTTATATAAAGGAATAAAACTGTTATCGGCTTTTTTATAAATAAAGTTGAAAGCCCTTGGCCGGTTGAACGAATCAACATCTGTAAATCCGGCGTTCTTCAACCGGTGATACAATGAATTACCGCTTCCCATCAATAAGGTATCATCCTGCCAGGTGTTTGGATACGTATTGGTGAGCGGATCTATTCCCGAAGTATTTCTCACGGTTATATAATACCCGTTGGGCACCATATCGAGGAAATTAACTGCTGCTACCCGCTTGGCCTGGCTTAATAAATTGTATTGAAAATTCCACCGGCGCTCTGCCCCGCAAACATCATCACTGCCGTATAAACCAGTGCCGGGAAATACATTCTTCCAGGCAGCCATACCGAATGGACTGAACACATTAAAGATGATGGCCGACACGCCACAAACACTCTGTATATCGTTATTGCCGTCTAACTCCACCGCAAAATCCGGTGCATTGCGGGCGGCCGTAGGAAACACACCATTCTTTATCTTAAATCCTACTGTGTATTTATCAAATTCCCATTTCCGGTTGCTTTGCAGTTTAAGATCCGTTACGGAAGATCTCTGGTGCTGGAAATAATGCGATTGGTTATACCCGGCCGTACTGTTTGCCAGGTATACAAATGAGGATGTATTCCAGATATAATTATTACCCGGTGCAGGCACGGTGGATGTTCGCCAGTAATAGACCGTACTGTCGGTAAAAGTTATATTGGATACGTTGAACTGTATCAGGCCGCCGGTACCGCTTACATTGTATGTTCTTTTGAATGCCGAGTTAAACAGTTCGGTGGTATCCACTTCCATCACATATTGCCGCTGACCGCTGAGCGGGTTGGCCGTACTTCCATAAAATGGGATGTTCTGCTGCGTAACAATGGAATAGTTATACGGAGAGATGGGACGGAGTTCGTCTTCAAAAATGTAAAAATCCTTTGTAAGGGTATTGTTCATCTCCGACAGTTCATCCACCCGTCCATCAACATCCAGTGTGATGATAAGCCTGTTAAGACCTTTGTCTGTTAAAGGATTTATGTTAACCACAAGATTAATTGAATCCATATACAGGGTGGCCCTGGTCTTCTGATCATACAATATACGGATGGTATCATTGGGCAATTTTTGTTTTACCGTTACCCTCATTGAATCTTTGATGGC
>DAOQRQ010000353.1:0-3639 GCA_035355815.1 Ferruginibacter sp.
CCCGGCGTCAAAAAAGGTAAAAAACTTTCTACCCGTGTGGATCTTACACCGATGGTAGATCTTGGATTCCTGCTGATTACTTTCTTTGTGTTCACCACTACCATGAGCCAGTCAACGGCCATGAATATGAATGAACCCAAGGATGAAAAGGATAAGGAATTGAAGGTGAAAAACTCCGGTGCTATGACCATCCTGCTGGGAAAAGGAAACCAGGTGTACTATTATTATGGCCAGCTGGATCCCAATACAGTGAGTGAGCAGTTCAAGTCAACCACGTTTAAAGAGATGCGAAAACTGATCCTTGATAAGAAGAACGGTACACCCATTGATGACCTGATGTATATTATCAAATCGGATAAGAACTCAACGTTTAAAAATGCCATCGACATACTGGATGAAATGACCATATCGGCAGTTCCCCCGGGACACTATGCCGAAGTGGATATGACGCCGGTAGAGGAAATGCTTATTAAACAGACAGAGGAAGCAAACGGGATCAAATAGTATGGAATAAGCCCTATTTCGAATCTAATTAACAAAAGAGATTATAATGGAAGCTAATAAAATTTTAGGTGCCGATATACTGGACATCATCTTCGACGGTAAGAACAAAGAATACGGTGCTTACCAGTTGAGGAAGTCCTATAAGAAGACACTTACCAAAGCCCTCATCATAACCGGGTCGGCATTATTACTGATACTGCTCGGAACCGTGTTTGCAGGGATCATAGAAAAAAACAGCCCCAAAGAATTTAAGGTAGTGGATACCCAGATGGCTGAAGTGAAAAATGATGAACCACCGCCACCACCACCGCCGCCGCCACCACCTACACCTCCACCTCCGCCCGAAATTAACCAGGTGAAATTCACCCCTCCAAAAATTGTAAAGGATGAAGAGGTGAAACCTGATGAAAAGATCGAGGAGATCAAAGAGGACCAGGTGATCAGTACCAAAACCGTGGAAAGTGAAAACAAAACACAGGTTGTACAGGCACCGGTTGAAGAAACCGGAACCAAGGTAGTGGAAGTAAAGAAAGACGATGACGAGAACAAGATATTCACTAAAGTGGAAGTGGAAGCTGAATTCCCGGGTGGACAGGCAGCATGGATCAATTACCTGAATAAGAACCTGAACAACCAAACGCCTGCAGATAACGGGGCTCCCGGAGGAAAATATACGGTGATCGTTAAGTTCATTGTAAGCCGCGACGGAAGTTTAAGCGATGTGACCTGTGAGAATGACCCCGGTTATGGAATGTGCCAGGAAGCAGTACGGGTAATTAAAAAGACCAAGAACTGGACCCCGGCCATCCAGAACGGACGTAATGTAAATGCATACAGAAGACAACCCATTACCTGGGTTGTGGAAGAGTAAGATCGGTATTTATAAAAGCGAATTAAAAATAAATTGCCCCGGGCTTAAGCCCGGGGCAATTTATTTTTTTTGTGGAAACACCTGTTTCTGCCGTCTTAATAAAAACCAACGTTATGGCAGAAGCAGAGATCAAAAGACCAGATCCCGGGAATAAAAGAATGAAAAAGAAAAGCACCCGAGTTGACCTTACCCCCATGGTGGACCTGGGATTTTTACTCCTTACTTTTTTTGTATTCACCAGCACCATGATGGAGCCCCAAATAATGGGATTTAATGAACCTGTGGATACAATACCCGGAGATAAAATATGTAACTCATGCGTATTAACTGTGATACTGGAAAAAAATAATGCGATACGTTATTACGAGGGCATGCCTGAAAATAATCCGCCGGTAAAACAAACATCGTTTGCTGCGAAAGGAATAAGGCAGGTATTGCTCGATAAAAAGGAAAGGGTAAGGGTAACAATGGGAGCGGAGAGCAGGTTCGTACTTATCATAAAGCCGGGAGATGAATCAACCATGAATGACTTTGTTGATATAATGGATGAGGTTGCCATCAACGGCATCAGGCATTATTACATTGCTGAAATAAACGCAGCAGATAAAAAGGTATTGAAGTTTCCATAAAGCTTTGCAGAAGAAAACGGAGTGGGTATCTTTGCCGGATGCTGAACAATACTTCGGGTTGGGATGATACCATAGTGGCGCTGGCCACAGCACCGGGCATTGGTGCCATTGGCGTGATCCGGCTGAGTGGAAAAGATGCCATCAGCATTAGCAATAAACTTTTTCCTTCTAAAGATCTTGCCCAGCAACATTCACATACTATCCACGTAGGCTTTCTCAAAGACGAAGACACTGCTATCGACGAAGTGGTTATCTCTCTTTTTAAAAATCCTAAAAGTTATACCGGCGAAGATGTGGTGGAGATCAGTTGCCATGGGAGCCCGTTCGTTCTACAACAGGTAATGCAGGCATGTATCCGTAACGGGGCCCGGTTGGCAAAGCCAGGGGAGTTTACCCAACGGGCTTTCCTGAATGGAAAATTGGACCTTACACAGGCTGAGGCTGTAGCCGACCTGATCGCATCCAATACATCTGCTTCTCAAAAAGCAGCATTGCATACTATCAGGGGAGGATTCAGCAGTGTGTTGAAAAACCTGCGGGAGAACCTTATCCAGTTCTCGGCATTAATAGAACTGGAACTTGATTTTAGCCAGGAAGATGTGGAATTTGCCGACCGCACTAAATTCTATGCCCTGGTAGAAGGGGCGGATTCTGTAACCAAACAACTGCTTGAATCATTCAAACTCGGCAATGTAATTAAGAATGGAGTGAGTGTGGCCATAATTGGAAAACCAAATGCCGGTAAAAGCACATTACTGAATACACTCCTGAATGAGAACCGGGCCATTGTAAGCCATATTGCCGGCACCACACGGGATACCATTGAAGAACTGATCAATATCGACGGAATACTTTTTCGACTGATCGATACTGCAGGCATACGGGATAACAGTAACGATGTGATTGAACTGATCGGTATTGAAAAAAGCCGGGAGAAGATAAAGGAATCGGATGAAGTGATCTACATCTTTGATGTGAATACCGAAACCCATGCTGATGTAGAAGCGGCAATGGCCCTGCTGGGGGATGCCAACCCCAATTATTTATTGGTAGGCAATAAGGCCGATATGCTGGGTATGGATAAAGCAGCACAAAAATTCACCGGAGAAGATATCCTGTTCATTTCGGCAAAAGAGGATCTTCATATCGACAGGCTTAAAAAGCGGCTGGTAGATAAAGTGGTACAGGGTAATATCAATCCAGAGAATACCATCATCACCAATGCCCGCCATTATGAGGCACTGAAAGAAGTAGACAGGTCGTTGACCGATATAAAAGCCGGCCTCGATAAAAAAATACCCGGCGACCTGCTTGCCCTAGACATCCGCCGCTGCCTGCATTATATATCTGAAATAACCGGTGATATCAGTAATGAAAATGTACTGGATTATATCTTCTCCAAATTCTGTATCGGAAAGTAATCATCTTTCCTTTGTTTAATAAATGCTTGTCATTATTGACTTTTGTGTAAATATTCTTCCTTTATTTGTTGCCTATCTCCACTTTTTTAGTTATATTTGTTGCCTGAGTGTTGCCCTATTCTGTTGCCCACAAAACCGGGCAACAAAAAATAGAAATGATGCTACATACAGCTACAAGCTGCAACACTCAGCTACAATTGGCAACAATGAGCAG
>DAOQRQ010000354.1:0-637 GCA_035355815.1 Ferruginibacter sp.
ATTTGTGTATGTAGGCGATGCCGGCGTAATTGAGCCAAGCGGTAAAAGCAAAAGACAGGGCATTGATGTGCTGGCACGTTACCAGTTTACAAAGAACCTGTTTGCCACCGTAAATCTTAATTTTACCAAACCCCGTGCAATCGGTGAACCAAAGGGCGCTGATTATATTCCGCTGGCCCCGACACTTACCAGTGTGGGTGGTATTTATTATAAGCAGAAAACAGGTTTTAACGGCGGCATCAGTTACCGCTATATTAAGAACAGGCCGGCCAATGAAGACAACAGCATTACTGCCAAAGGTTATTTTTTACTGGATGCTTCGGTGAATTATACCCGCCCGAAATACGAGATCGGTTTTGCGGTGGAGAATGTATTGAACGTTAAATGGAATGAAGCCCAGTTTGCCACCGAATCGCAATTAAGAAATGAAACAAGCCCGGTTAATGAATTGCATTATACACCAGGTACCCCTTTATTTGCCAGGCTGAAACTGGCCGTGTTCTTTTAAATAAAAACGAACCCTATTTTTACAATACGATCAATGACCATGAATGATTTAACTTCAAATAGCAACCGGTTTTTTCTTAAGGCAGCCGGGTCATTGATCGTATTGTTTTTGATAAGTGGGCCCCTGTGG
>DAOQRQ010000354.1:647-3612 GCA_035355815.1 Ferruginibacter sp.
ACAATGTGCAGGAGCTGGAAAAACTCAGCAAATCAGAAGCAGCCATCTTATACCTGCAACTTGGCTTTACCCATATTCTGCCATTGGGCTTTGATCATATTCTTTTTGTATTAAGTCTTTATTTACTGAGCCCGAAATTAAAACCCGTTCTCTGGCAGGCAACGGCATTTACGGTAGCGCATTCCATTACACTCGGACTGGCGATGTTCAAGGTATTTACGCCCTCTCCCGCTATTGTAGAACCAATCATTGCCTTATCCATCATGTACGTGGCGTTGGAGAATATCTTTTCCCCTACCCTGAAAAAATCGAGGATCGGCATTGTGTTCCTGTTCGGGCTGGTGCATGGAATGGGCTTTGCAAATGCCCTGGGCTCTTTGGGCTTACCACAACATTCTTACCTTACTTCACTTGTTATGTTCAATGTGGGTGTTGAACTGGGGCAACTTGCCGTGATCGTATCCGCCTTTTTGCTGTTTGGCAAATGGTTTGGCAATAAGCCCTATTACCGTAAAACCGTTGTAATACCGCTTTCCATATTAATCACTTTAATAGCCGGGTACTGGACCATTGAACGGCTGTTCTTTTAAAACACCGCAAGTTCCGGGTTTTATTTCGCTGGCCGGCTCTTTACTTTTGTGTTATGATAACAGATTACGAAAGAATAGAAAAAGCCATTGGGTATTTAACGGAGAATTTTAAGGAGCAGCCCGACCTGGATGCAGTTGCCAGGCAGATCCATTTAAGTCCCTTTCATTTTCAACGTATGTTTAAAGACTGGGCCGGTGTGAGCCCGAAAAAATTCCTGCAGTTCATCAGCGTGGAATATGCAAAGGGATTGCTGAAACAAAACCTGTCCTTATCGGATGTAAGTTTTGAAACCGGCTTATCCGGTACCAGCCGACTGCACGACCTCTTCATTGGCATTGAAGGAATGACGCCGGGTGAATTTAAAAATGGCGGCGAAGCGCTCAGGATCAATTACAGTTTTGCCGAAACAGCCTTTGGTGATATCATCATTGCTTCCACGGCAAAAGGCATCTGCCAGCTTGCCTTTGTAAAGGATGAAAAGAACGGGATAGAGAATCTTCAGTACTTCTTTCCAAATGCTTCGCTGTTTCAAAAAACTGATATGATACAACAGGATGCTTTGCGTTTTTTTACCGGCGACTGGAATGACCTCCAAAAAGTAAAACTGCATTTAAAAGGAACGCCGTTTCAATTAAAAGTATGGCAATCGCTGTTACGGATCCCGTTCGGCAATATGTGCACTTATGGATCCATAGCAGATGACATTAACAGTCCGGGGGCTTCAAGAGCAGTGGGCACAGCCATTGGCAACAACCCGGTAGCCTTTCTCATCCCCTGCCACCGGGTCATCAGATCATCGGGTATCGTAGGTGATTACCATTGGGGCAGCACACGCAAAACAGCCATCCTCGGCTGGGAAGCAGCAAAAATTTCACCAGAGAACTAAGAGAGCAAGTTTCGGGTTGATATAATATTTATCCCGTTGCAATTTTACATTCTAAACGAAATGTCAGCCTGATCTTGTTGAAGCTAGGTTAGTACAAAAACACACCGGTTTCGACAAGCTCAACCTGACAGTCTACGAACTAATAACATAACAGTATGCAAAAATTCAAGATCATTCCCCTCAGTGAGGAATACGCAAAACAAATTCGTGAAAGCCGGAAAGATGATTTTGGCCATGAAGTAATTGAACAGCTTGCAAAGGGCAAGGGCCCCTGCCGGGTGTCTTTAAAAGCATTTAAAGTGGGAGAAGAAAAAAGATTGCTGCTGTCGCACAGTCCGTTTGAAACACAGAATGCCTTTAACCAGCCCGGCCCCATTTTTATTAATGCAGAAGAAGTGGAAGCATATAAAGATGTTCATCGTTTTCCACCGGAGATAAAGGCCGATAAAGTGAATTTCCCTTTGTCGCTGATCGGGTACAGCAAAAGCCAGAAGATGGTATTTGCCAAACTGGTGGGTGATGCAGATGTGGATGAACTGATCCCGGAGATATTTGAAGCCAATCCCTGGGTAGAATACCTGCATGCAAGAAATGCAGAAGCCTGTTGTTTTATCTGTAAGATCGAAAGAATTCAGGTGTAAGGTTATATGCTTACTTCACGTAATTAACTGAATGATTCCTGCCTGGCGCATACCGGTGCTATCATCACTCTTTTAATGCCTTCGCCAGGTCCTTCACCATTCCCGGGCTAAGATCATACCTGTTCTTATGCGCCGCTTTAAAGAATTGCTGTGCATTATATCCCTTCTTTTGTCCCTGCATGAATTTTCCCATCCAGTAAAGTTCCAGTCCTTCCAGGGGTTTGCCGGAAACATACTGCTGGTAAATTTTTTCTGCTTCGGTTATATGGCCGTTAACATACAAAGCCCATACATACCAGGCATAGGTCTGCGGGGTGGCCCGGTTCCGTAATTCTCTTTCTGCCAATGCTTCGGCCTTTGCCGGTTCGTGTAAGATCCCCGTATAAAGTTCCAGTACATACTTGTTATACATATTGCCATACGCCGGGCTGTTTACCACAGCTACAAATTGCTGTGCCTGTTCTTTCTGCATAGCGCTATCCCCTTTTGCATCGGCAACCTGAACTAATTTAAAAAGCACATCAGGCGATTTTGTATTTGAGCGAACAAAGCGGAATATCTTTTCAGCCAGCGAATCATTTTTATCATGTACCAATGCGATCCATCCAAGACCCATGATGGAATGAAGATCGGCGGCACTTAAGCTTATCGACTGCATATAAAGTTCAACGGCCCTTTCCAGGTTTCCGCTGTGCAGGTTAAGATCTGCTTCGTTGGACAAGGCAGCTTGTTTCAGTGAAATAGTTGTACCAGCTATCTCTCCGGCACGGTTCATGGCTGCAATGGAAGAATCCAGTTCGCCTTTGTAATGAGCAAGTTTGGCGTATCGGAAATTATACCCGTAGTC
>DAOQRQ010000355.1:0-3601 GCA_035355815.1 Ferruginibacter sp.
TCTGACCTATCCACTATGTGTACTATGTCTTATGTGGTTCAAAATATGACACTACCTCAGACGGGGACGTGAGACCAGGTTCCTGCTTTCTTTGTATATTTATCATCAACCCCACTTATATGCGCCAGGTATTTTTCATAGCGGTATTATTTTCTTGCAATACCGTTTTTTCGCAAACCACCATACAAAGAGACCCGGAGATAGAAAAGATGGTGAAGGAAGTTTCTGCCGATTCGTTGCAGCATTACATCAAAACATTGGTTGCCTTTGGCACCCGCAATACCTTAAGTACACAAACCGATCCCAAACGGGGCATTGGCGCCGCCAGGAACTGGGTGCTCACCAAATTCAATGAGTTTGCCAGGCAATCGGGCGGAAGATTATCGGCCTTTATTGATACTACTACCTTACAACCCGATGGAAGAAGGGTGGACGTTCCCTTGCTTTTGGGAAACGTAGTGGCTACTTTAAAAGGAACCGATCCAAACGACAAACGCATCTTTCTCATCAGCGGCCACCTGGATAATATGCGAAGCAGTGTGATGGACCGTACCGGTGATGCCCCCGGCGCCAACGACGATGGCAGCGGAACCGCAGCGGTAATGGAATGTGCAAGGATCATGAGCAAACATTCTTTTCCGGCTACCATCATTTTCGTGGCGGTGAGCGGCGAAGAACAGGGGTTGCTGGGCGCCAATTTCATGAGTGAAAAAGCAAAGAAGGAAGGCTGGAATATTGAAGCGGTGCTCAACAACGATATCATGGGCAGCAATAACAGCAACGAAACCAACATCATCAACAATACAAAGATCCGGGTATTCAGTGAAGGACTGCCGGCTTATGAAACAGAAAAGTCGGCCGTTACTATCCGTAACCTGGGTTTGGAGAATGACGGGAAGTCGAGGCAGCTTGCCCGTTATGTAAAAGAGACCGGTGAGCGCTATGTAGATAACCTGGAAGTGGTGATGATCTACCGCAACGACCGTTTTCTCCGCGGCGGCGATCATACGCCTTATGTGCAGCGGGGTTTTGCGGCAGTACGCTTCACCGAAATGAATGAGAACTATACCCGGCAGCACCAGGATGTACGTACAGAGAACGGCATACGGTACGGCGACCTGGAAGAACACATCGACTACGAATACCTGCGTAAGAACACGGCCATGAACCTTTGCAACCTGGCCAATCTTTCCAAAGCGCCTTATATGCCCGATTCGGTAAAAATGGATGTAAAGAAATTAAGCAACAGCACTTATCTTTATTGGAAAGCGCCGGCTGTTGGAAAAATAAAAGGCTATTATGTGCTGGTAAGGGAAACCACCAGCGCCTTCTGGCAACGGAAGATTTTTACCACAGAAACCGAAATGCGTTTGCCGTTCTCAAAAGATAATTATTTTTTTGCAGTACAATCGGTAAACGAAACAGGCAACGAAAGCCTGCCGGTTGTTCCGGGCATCGGCCGGTAAACAGCCACCCATAATTCCCTCCCAGTATCCTTTTTTATTGACCAGGAACCATCCTGTTAAAGAACTAAAACCATGAAGGAAAACGAAAGGTATTGGTATGCCGTGTATACAAAACCACGCTGGGAGAAAAAAGTAGCGGGGTTGCTGGAAGCAAAGGGAGTTGCGTATTACTGCCCGCTGAATAAAGTGGTGAAGCAGTGGAGCGACCGGAAAAAAACGATACTGGAACCTTTATTCAAATCGTATGTATTTGTACAGGTGGAAGAAAAGCATAAATGGGAACTGATGAACATCAGCGGCATTTTGAATTATGTGCATTACATGGGTAAGCCGGCGAAGATCCGCAACAGCGAGATAGAGACCGTAAAAAGATTTTTGAATGAGTTTGAATCGGTGGATGTGGTGGAAAACAGCACACCCGCAAATGCAAGGGTGAGGATCAGGCATGGCGTGCTGATGAATTACCACGGCATATTACTGGAGGTAACCGGCAATAAAGCCAGCGTTAGGATAGAGAGCATGGGCCTGCAACTGACCGCCGTTTTTGATAGAAAAAATGTAGAAGTGCTGGAAGAGAAAAAGAGATGACGTTTTCTTATCCGGCTTAACAATAATTTTTCAGCCGCTAACAGGTATTTGTTCTATTTTCAACCGTGCCAGTTAATAAACCCCTTAATCTTGACCATGTTTAACTTCTTCAAAACCAAAAAGACGGAGGAAAACATACACAACAGTCTGCCTGTTTCCACAGACATTCACTCGCATATTCTGCCGGGCATTGATGATGGCTCACCGGATGTGGAAAGTTCTCTTGTACTTATAAAAGGAATGATGGACCTGGGCATCCGAAAATTCATTGCCACGCCGCATATCATCGGCGATCTTTACCGCAACACCCCGCAAACGATCAATACCGCTTTGGAAGAAACAAAAGCCGCCTGTAAAAAAGCAGGGATGAATGTTGAACTTTCTGCCGCCGCTGAATATATGATCGATGACTATTTCCTGGAGTTGTTGAAAAAGAAATCACCGCTGCTTACCCTGCATAAGAATATCCTGCTAACTGAAATATCTTATTCCACTCCCCCGGTTAACCTGGAAGCTATTACGGCAACTATCATTGCCGAAGGATATAAGCCCATACTGGCTCACCCGGAACGTTATCATTTCTATCATTACAATCCCGATATCTATTATCACCTGAAAGAAATGGGTTTTCACCTGCAGGTAAACCTGCTGTCGCTTACCGGCTATTATGGGAAGGGTGTTAAAAAAGCAGCCAGGTTTCTGATTCAAAAGAACCTCGCCAGCCTGGTGGGCACCGACCTGCACCACAAATATCACCTGGCCGCATTCAATGATCCGAAAAACCAGGCGGTGATCCATGAGATACTCGGCAGCAGAAAATTCAACGACCTGGAAGCGCTGGCAGGTCAATGACCGCTTCATGCGCATTACGGTTCATCACCGGTTAAATAATTATCTTTATTTAAATACCTAAACAACCAGTACGGATGAGATCTTTTTGCAGCCTTTTGTTTATTATTATTTTTTACAGCAGCCATGCACAAACCTGGTATGTGAGTGCAACAGGAAGCGATGCCGTTGGCAACGGGTCTGCCGGTAATCCGTGGAGAACATTGGTAAAAGCCGCTTCTGTTATTAACACAGCAGGCAGCATCATACACGTGAAGAAGGGCATATACATAGAAACCGAACAGGTTAAGCTGGCTCCGGGCGTTAGCATTGAAGGGGAAGGAGATTCATCCATAATAAAAACTGCGGTCATTGATGACTGGAAAGAAATTTTATCGCTTCGCTCAGCAGAAGGAACCAATGGCAACCAGCATATCTCCAACCTGAAATTCGACGGGCAGAACCTCTCCGCTTTTTGGGCGATCTATGTAAGCGGGCGCAGCAATGTGAGCATTTATGATTGCAGCATTACCGATTTCAAAGACCGCGGCGTAATTTTTAATGGCCGTAATGACGACGTGGCTGCTGCGCCGGATACCTATGCCACCGGGAATAAATTTTACAACAACAAAGTTTCAAACTGTGCTGCCTACAATACCCCCAACGGCGCTTATGGAAGAGGTTGCCTGAATATTGGCGGGCAGGACGGGATGCTGATC
>DAOQRQ010000356.1:0-3592 GCA_035355815.1 Ferruginibacter sp.
TGTAGATGCTCACCTGAGCAACTGGTATGTAAGGCTTTGCCGCCGCCGTTTCTGGAAAGGCGAATACGAACACGATAAGATATGCGCTTATCAAACTTTGTACGAATGCCTGGAAACATTAAGCAAACTGATGGCACCTGTTGCGCCATTCTTTGCCGACTGGTTATTCAATAACCTGAAAAATGTTTCAAAGCGGTTTACAAACGAATCCGTTCATCATACCGATTTTCCAAAATCCGATGTATCGGTAATTGATGTGGACCTGGAAAAAAGAATGCAACTGGCACAGGATACTTCTTCATTGATATTATCCCTCCGCAAAAAAGTAAACATCAAAGTAAGGCAGCCTTTACAAAAGGTTTTTATCCCGGCGCTGGATTCCACCATGGCTTCCCGGATAAAAAAAGTGGAAGAGATCATCAAGGCAGAAACCAATATCAAGGAAGTAGACATCCTGGGTGCCGAGAATGACTTTATAAAGAAAAAAACAAAAGCCAACTTCAAAACCCTGGGTAAAAAACTAGGACCAAAAATGAAATGGGCTGCTGAACAGATCGCCGGGTTTGACAACACTACTATTGATAAGGTTTTGGAGAATGAGTACCTTCTGAACCCAGGGTACCAGGCGGCCGGAGAAGAGCCAATACTTATTACGGCAGAAGACCTGGAAGTATCCACCGATGAGATTCCGGGTTATGAAGTTGCCGTAAAAGGACAGTTGACAGTGGCTTTAGATATAACAATTACAGATGATTTGAAGAAAGAAGGGGATGCGAGGGAATTTGTGAATCGTATCCAGAACATACGAAAGGATAATGGCTTTAATCTTACAGACCGTATAGATGTATCCGTGTTGGAAAATGGCGGGCTGCAACCCTCCTTAATTCAATATAAAGACTATATTTGCGCCGAAATTCTGGCTGATTCACTGGCATTTTTGCCGGCTCTGGACATCGGTACCGAAATTGAAGTGAACGAAATATCATTAAAAGTGAACGTACTTAAAAAAGGATAATAGTATGGCAACTAAAAAGCATGCCCCGTCAAAGGCGGGGAAAGCGGCTAAACCAGCTGCTAAAAAACCGGCTAAACCCGTTAAAAAATCTGCCCCGGCTAAGAAGTCTGCTCCTAAAAAAGCAGTTGCCAAAAAGCCTGTTGCTAAAAAACCTGTGGCTAAGAAGCCCGTTAAAGCCGCCCCTAAAAAGGCTGCTCCTGTAAAAAAACCTACTAAACCCATCGCAAAAGCAGCAGCTAAACCTATGAAAAAGAAAGTGGAGGTAAAAAAACCGGCAGCCAAGGCGGCCCCGGCTAAAAAGGCACCTGAAAAAATCGCTCAGCAGCCTTTGAAAGCAAAAGACATTAAGATAACCCCGGCAAAACCGGTGGTATTACCAAAGATCAACACCAAAACATCCCGTAAATACCAGCCCGATTTTACCAGGTCGGTTCTTGACCAGCCGGTAAATGATCCGGGAGCACCAATTGTACGGTACAGCGATTCTGACCTGGCCGAATTCAGGGAACTTATTCAACGTAAACTGGAATCAGCTAAAAAGGAACTGGCTTACCTGCAGGGCCTGATCACCCGCAAGGATGAAACCGGTGGCGATATGGACGACAGCCGTTACATGACCATGGAAGATGGAAGCATCAGCATGGAAAGGGAACAACTGAGCCAGATGGCCAGCCGCCAGATCACTTTTATCGATCACCTGGAAAAAGCATTGATGCGTATTGAAAATAAAACCTACGGTATCTGCCGGGTAACCGGTAAACTGATCGATAAAGCCCGTTTACGTGCTGTGCCGCATGCTACATTAAGCATTGAGGCAAAGATGGGAGCCGTAAAATAATTGCCCCTCCGCCCCTAAAGGGGAACTTTGGAGAATAAATATTAAAGGGAATGATTAATTTCATTCCCTTCTTTAATAAAAAAGATGTCCAAATTATTTTAATCGTTAAAAGTCCCTTTAGGGATTTAGGGTATGTTCAAAAAATTAAGAACGGTTATCTATTACGTCCCCGATCTGCAAAAAGCAAAAGAATGGTACATCGGCCTTACCGGTGTTCAGCCCTATTTTGACGAAGCTTTTTATGTAGGTTTTGATTTTAATGGTTGCGAGCTGGGCCTGCATCCACAAGACGAAACGGTTATCCCCGGAAACCAGACGGTAAGCCATTGGGCGGTGGAAGGAATTGAAAACTGTGTTGCCAAACTTGTTGACAAAGGGGCAAGCATTTTATACAAGGTTTCCGATGTTGGCGGCGGCATCAAGGTAGCCACGGTTATTGATCCCTGGGGAAATGCGGTGGGGTTGATCGAAGGAGTTTGAAAGAGAAGATGCAGGATTAAGGATGCAAGATACAGGATACAAGATACCGGAACGGGAATACGCAATCCTGGATCGGGTATTACGGATCGGCTTTACTTCACTTCCTGCATATCCACCAGTTTTTTATAAAATCCGTTTTGAGCGATCAGGCTGTCGTGTGTTCCTCTTTCCACGATCTCTCCTTTTTGTAAAACGATTATTTCATCGGCATGGCGAATGGTACTCAGCCGGTGTGCAATTACAATGCTGGTACGGTTGCTCATCAGGTTATTGATGGCATCCTGCACCAACCGTTCACTCTCTGTATCTAAAGAAGATGTGGCTTCATCCAGGATCAGTATCGGCGGGTTTTTAAGTACGGCCCGGGCAATGGTGAGTCTTTGTCTTTCGCCGCCACTTAGCTTGCTGCCCCTGTCGCCAATATTAGTAAGATAGCCCTGTTCCTTTTGCATAATAAAATCATGTGCGTTGGCCACTTTAGCTGCCTGTTCAATTTCCTGCTGTGTTGCATTGCTCATACCCAAGGCAATATTGTTTGCAATGGTATCATTAAACAGGATGGGCTCCTGCGTTACAATACTTATCAATGTACGTAAGGAATGCAGCGAATAATCCCTGATGTTAATCCCGTCTACCAGGATCTCGCCGCTGCTGGCATCATGAAAGCGGGGTACCAGGTCGGCCAGGGTTGATTTTCCGGCACCGCTGCTGCCAACCAATGCAACGGTTTTTCCTTTTTGCACTTTTAAATTAATGTTATGCAGAATTACGGCATCATCGTATTTAAACCCAACATTGTTAAACTCGATGCCGGTTGTAAAGGATTCTATTTTTTTTCCGTTGGGGTTATCATCCACGGTTACCGGTGCAGTCAGAACTTCTTCTATTCTGCCAATTGCAGACGAGCCTTTACGCATATTGCTGAAAGCAGTGGCGATCGATTTGGCCGGATCAATGATATTGTAAAACAACCCCATGTAGGTAAGAAACAAAGCCCCGTTCAATCCCAGTTCACCACTTAACACCAGCCTGCCGCCAAACCATAAGATTCCCGCAAAAATTGCCACCCCCATCATCTCACTCATGGGCGAAGCCAGGTCTCGCTTAAACCCTATCTGGTTCTTGGCTTCCAGCAAATCATAATTGATGGTATTGAATTTTTTCTGCAAAACCGATTCTACATTAAATGCTTTTATGACCCGTAAACCGCCCAGCGTTTCATCAACGGTAGAGATCGCTTCTCCTCCTTTTTCTGCAAC
>DAOQRQ010000357.1:0-3588 GCA_035355815.1 Ferruginibacter sp.
GAGCCGATCGTCCGCAAAAAGGCCGCTACCGTGAGTTTACACAATGCGATGCCGATGTGGTGGGCAGTCTTTCCCTGGTGAATGAAGTAGAACTGGCCAATATTTATCACGAAGTGTTTGTTCAGTTAGGAATTAAGAATTATGAATTAAGAATTAACAGCCGCAAGATACTTACTGCGTTGGCAGAACTATGTGGCGGTGCAGATAAGATGACCGACATCACTATTGCCATTGATAAACTGGATAAGATAGGCCTGGAAAAAGTAAAAGAAGAACTGCAGCAACGTGGTTTGAATAAAGAACAGATAAAAACAATTGAAAGTTACCTGAACATTACCGGAAGCAATGAACAAAAATTATCATCCATAAGATCTTTGATCGGCTCAATGGAAAGCGGCAAACAGGGAATTGAAGAAGTGGAATTTATATTTGGGCAAACAAAGAATACCAACCTGACCATTGATTTTACATTAGCAAGAGGATTGAATTATTACACCGGTATCATCTTTGAAGCAAAAGCTCCCGAAGAAGTGAAGATGGGCAGCATCGGCGGTGGCGGCCGTTATGATGACCTTACCGGTTTGTTCGGTGTGCCAAATATCCCCGGCGTAGGTATCTCCTTTGGTGTTGACAGGATCTATGATGTGCTGGAAGAAATGAACCTCTTTCCTGAGAATTTACAGGTGAGCACCAAAGCACTGTTCTTTAACATGGGTGAGGCAGAAAGCCGCTTTGCTTTCAGCATCATGCAAAAACTCCGCAGCAACGGCATTGCCTGCGAATTGTACCACGAAGCAGTAAAGATCAACAAGCAATTCACGTATGCTGAAAAGAAAAATATTCCTTTCGTAATAATCATCGGCAGTAAAGAAATGGAAGAGCAGAATTGTTCTGTAAAAAACCTGGCTACAGGCGTACAGGAAATTGTAGCGCTTGAAAAGCTGGCTGATTATCTGAAGAATCTCTAATCTTTATGTGGAGCCAAATAGACAAGCAGAAAACTATGTCGCCTATGTTCCTATGTGGTTCGATTTTTTTATACCCCTTCATAAATCACCGCAGCCCCTTGCCCCACTCCCACACACATGGTTGCCAATCCGTATTTTCCTTTTCTTCTTCGCAGTTCATGAAGTAAGGTGGTAGATATCCGTACGCCGCTGCAACCTAACGGATGACCCAATGCAATAGCCCCTCCGTTCACATTTACTTTCTCCAGGTCTAATCCAAGATCATGTATGCAGGCAATGGATTGCGAGGCAAATGCTTCATTCAGTTCTATCAGGTCAAGATCGGTCACGTTCAGCTTAGCCCTTTCCAATGCTTTATTGGTTGCCGGCACCGGGCCAATACCCATGATGGCAGGATCAACACCTACCACGGCCATGCTTACAATTTTTGCCATGGGCTGCAGTCCGTATTTTGTTATGGCAGCCTCACTGGCTAATAACATAGCGGCTGCACCGTCATTGATGCCACTGCTGTTGCCCGCAGTTACCGTTCCGTCTTTGGCGAAAGCTGGTTTTAATAATTTCAGTTTCTCTAAACTTGTTAAACGGGGATGTTCATCCTTATCAAAATCAAATACCTGTTTCTCTATCTGAACCTGAACAGGTGTTATCTCATCCTTCCATTTGTTTTCTAACAGGGCCCGTTCGTATTTACGCTGACTTTCCAATGCAAACTCATCCTGTGCATGGCGACTGATATTCCAACGCTTGGCAACATTCTCAGCTGTTTCGCCCATGGTATAGGGATAATACATTTCGGCCAGGCGCTTATTCACAAAACGCCAGCCCAGGGTTGTATCAGCGATCTGGGGATCTCTTGCAAAAGCACTGCTGCTTTTAGGAACCACAAAGGGCGCCCGGCTCATACTCTCCACCCCGCAGGCAATAAACAGATCACCATCGCCGCAGGCAATGGCACGGGCCGCATCCATAATGGCCTGCAGGCCGCTGGCACAAAGCCGGTTCACCGTATTACCAGCCACGGTGTTTGGTAAACCTGCTAACAATGCCGCCATGCGGGCCACATTGCGGTTGTCTTCCCCGCTTTGGTTGGCCGCCCCGGCGATCACGTCTTCAATGGCATTCACATCAATGGCAGCATTGCGGCTCAGCAGCACTTTAATTACATGGGCCAGCAGGTCATCGGGCCTCACCCCGCTCAAAGCGCCGCCATATTTTCCAATGGGGGTACGTACGGCATCAATTACATAGACTGTTTGCATAGTTTCTTTATTAGCAGGCTTAGGGAACTCAACCTGGCTTCATAGGCTTACATGGAACATCCCGGTTATTTCGGGACTCTTGTACAGCAGATCAATACTGTACAATCTTATAATAACACAAATATAGAGGCTAAAGTTTAGATATTTCCAGCAACACATCCCCATTGCTTCCGTTGCTGCTGCATATGTACACAGTACCGGCCGGTGAGATGCAGATATCCCTCAACCGGCCAAAGCGGTTTTTAAAATAAGTCTGCTGGCCGGTAACAGACCTGCCATCAGCATTCAGCTTAAGCGCCCGCAGGCTGGCATCCTTTAGTGTAAGCATCAGTAAACAGTTCTTCCACTGGGGTATGCGGTTGTTATTGTAATAATCGAGCCCGCAAACAGCAAGCGTACTGCTGCCACTGCTCCAGATAGGCTCCTTTACATTGGCCACACTACAAAAGCTGATCTCATCCACCTGGTCGCAGGCTCCATTCACCGATGGCCAGCCATAGTTGCGGCTCTTTTCAATGATGTTCACTTCGTCTTCAATATCGGGCCCATGTTCACTGGCATACATTATCCCATTCACCATTACCAGGCCCTGTTGATTCCGGTGTCCGTAACTCCACACCGGCGAATTGGAAAAGGGATTATCGGCAGGAATGCTTCCATCCAGGTTAAAGCGCAATACTTTTCCTGAAACAGATGATATAAGCTGGGCATTGGGTTTTACCGTTGCGTCACCCGTTGTCATAAACAGCCTCGGATTATTTCCCCCGGAAATTAAAAGTCTTGACCCGTCATGAAAATTGGCCGCCGGAATATTATCCAGCAGGGTTTTTACCGGCTGCATATTCCCGTTCTCATATTTCATCTGCACCAGTTTCTCCAGGTACGAACCCCCGCTCCGGTAATTATACACCACGTAAAACAACCCGTTATTTAAAAAATCGGGATGCTGCACCATGCCGAGTAAGCCGCCTTCGCTTTTGCTCACCACTTCGGCAATGGATGCAGAAAAAACAGTGTTGCCGGTTTTGGGATCAACCTTACTGATCTTCCCTCCCCGTTCCGTCATCCAGATATGATCGTCTTTACCCCATAATATCTCCCAGGGATAATTGAGCCCGCTTTTAAGGATACGCACCGAATCGGCAGGGGTATCAACCGAAGATTTTTTTCCCGGAGCAGAATTGCAGCTGCTGCAGGAGTAAGAGAATATGACAAGTAAAAGAAAGTACTTACGCATGGTATAATATGTTCATGGAAGCTACATTTTTTTACTGAATCCCTGCCAACCTTTTGACGAATGGATATAAGGCCAATACGAAGTACCTTTGCGGCATGACCGCAGCAAAAAATATACGCAC
>DAOQRQ010000358.1:0-3584 GCA_035355815.1 Ferruginibacter sp.
AACACTTTTGCCAGGTCATCAATATTGGGCGCCCTGAACCCCGATGCAAACGAAGTTTTGATAGTGGTGCTTTGTGTGGGCGTATAAACAATGCCCAGGTTACCGGTAACCGCAAAACTGTTTTGCGAAACAGCGGTATCGGGAAGATTGAAGAAGGAATTATCAAGCACATTGCTCTTCAGGTTGATCGATTGAAAACGGATACCATCGTTCAGCACTAGTTTTTTGTTTTTGAATTTGTACAGATGCTGCGCAAAAACACTGAAGTAGTTCATCTTATTCTTGCCATCGGGATAACGGGTGTTTAATTTGGTAACGGCTCCGGTGGTTAGGTTGGTTCTTGTTGCCCTTGATTTAACATCATTGAACTGGGCATCGGCACCAACCGTTAGTTCGCTGTTGCCAATATCCTTTCTTCCGGAAATGGTTATACCGAATACCTTTACTTTTTCAACCTGGCTGTCGAACCGGTCGTAACGCCTGTATTCCCTCGTCTGCCGGCTTTCTTCAATGTCCTGGTAGTTGATATTTGCCTTCAGTATATCAACAAAGCCAAGTTTGTTTGCACTTAATTCATAAGCGCCCATTACCCGTTTTTGCGGACCATAGAACCAACTGGCATAACGAAGGGTGGTTCCGATGGGAGCCCCAAAATTCCTGCTGTCCTGCAACCGGTCGTAACGGGGTACATCGTTGGTATTGGATAACTGGAAATTCAAAAGATGAGAGATGCGGTCGCTTTGCTTGAAAAGAAGTTTCTGAATAATATCCCATTGCTTGTAGCCCGAGAACTTCTGAACCCGGTCGTCTTTATTAGTTAGTACCGTATCTACACCATTTATATTGGCAACATACTGGCTCCTTCTTCCAAAGTTGGGGTACTTATCCGGGTAGTTGCTTCCCATTTTCATATCGCCAAAATCGCTGAAGTTATAGGATTGGAACCAGGCAAATTTCTTTCCTCCCAGGCTTACATCTGCATGAACGGTCTTTTCATTGTTCACACTGCTGTAGCGGGCAAAGCCGGTACCCGTGGTAAGAAATTTCTTACTGCCAGATAAAACAGGCGATTTGGTAATTAAGTGTACAATACCACCCAATGCATCACTCCCATAAATGGTGGAAGAGGGGCCATACATCACTTCTACCCGGCTTAATGAATTCTGATCATTGGTAATGATATTCTGCAGGTGCCCGCTTCTGTAAATGGCATTGTTCATCCGTACACCATCGATAACCAGCAACACCCTGCTGGCTTCAAACCCCCTCAGTACGGGACTACTGCCGCCCTGCTGACTTTTCTGCACAAATATTTTCCCGGTGCTGATCAGCAGATCGCCGGTATTTTGCGCATTGGCGGAGGCGATCGCTTTTGCACTGATCACATCGATCTTCTGTGCAATATTCCTTTGTTTTTCTGCGAAGTTGCTGGCCGAAATAACGACCTCTTCCAGACTGATCTCTTTTTTTGCCGTATCGGTAACAGCTTTGGCCTTTTGCCCAAACGCACTGGTTGTAATGGCCGAAAATGCCAATAGCATAAAAATTTTATTCATAAAAGTAATTTTGGATAAATAGAAATAGCCAGCCTGCCGTATACTGTTACAGCAGGTCAATTATCATTTTAAGAAAGGAAATCTATGCTGTCGGCGGGTGAGTAATATCGCTTACGGGGAAAGAAGGTATTTTTTCTGCGTAGCTGAAATATTCTGTTGAATGCCGCTGCCAGTTTATTTGGAAATGACCGGGAACCAGATCATTGTAGTAAGGCGTCAGCAAAAAATTAATAACTGTTGTGAATGGAGAAGGGCTGTTCTTGTCCTTTGCTATTTTGTTCAGTTGATCATAAAGGCCGTCTTCTTCTTTATCAAAAAAGCCGGTAATGATCACCTTGCTGTTCTTCTTTTCAAAATGCTTTATATCAAACAGCTTCCCGGCTACTAAGATCTCTTTTCCTTTTTTTACCCAATGGATATTTTCTGCAGCTATAGTGATGGTTTGAAGTTGTTCCGTTTCTAATCTTTCCCTCCGGTGAAACTGAACGATCTTCTGTTTTACCAGGATCCCTATTGTAAAAACAAGCGGCATTGCAATAAGCAACACAAATCCAATAGCAGATATTTTCCGGAAACCCAGGTGCATACAATAAAAGAAAACGAAGTTAGCACTTATTTCTTTCGCACTAAACTGTCTATCGGGTAATGGGCTTCCATCGTATCCCTTACTGCATTTACCCAGTTGGCAAGTGTAAGTTTCTGTGGTTCACTTAATTTGGCGTCCTTGTGTATCCATAAGTAGGAGTCAAGCGGCATCTCGTTCTCTTTGACCAACTCATTTATTTCTTCCAGTTTTTTATACTGCCGTCTTAACCTGTACGAAGCAAATTCTGAAAAATTCAGGTCTTTTTTCCCGTCCTTGATATGCCCATCCAGCCACCAGGCCACCGGCTGAACCTGTGAATACCAGGGATAAACCGTGTTGTTGCTGTGGCAATCGTAACAACTTGTTTTAAGAATGGTTTGTACATCTTCGGGTACGGCATATAATGTGGTAATATCGTTCTTACTCATGCCCTCCGACTTATTTTTAGCCGGCCTGAAAAACTGGATAACGATGAGTGCAAATAATAATACAAGGAACAGCCGTTTAAAGAATTTTTTCATTGCTTAGTTTTTATCAATTAATATTTCGCCGGTCATTACTTCCGGAACCGGCAGGTTCATGATCTGTAAAATGGTAGGGGCGATATCTCCCAGCTTCCCGGGTTTTATTTTTCCGTTCCATGTTTTATCAATGATAAAGAACGGCACCAGGTTTAACGTATGTGCTGTATTCGGCGTGCCGTCTTCGTTGATCGCATAATCGGCATTGCCATGATCGGCGGTTAAAAAAACAGTATACCCGTTTTGCAGGGAAGCCGTCACTACTTTCTCTACACATGCATCAACGGTTTCCACCGCTTTAATGATGGCGTTCCATACGCCTGTATGTCCAACCATGTCGGCATTGGCATAGTTGAGGCAGATGAAATCGGCAGATTTATCATTGATCTCTTTTACGATCGCATCGGTAACCTCGTAAGCGCTCATCTCCGGTTGCAGGTCATAGGTGGCTACTTTTGGCGAAGGGACCATGATGCGTTTTTCTCCTTTGAACGGCACTTCACGGCCGCCGCTGAAAAAGAAACTTACATGCGGATACTTTTCTGTTTCGGCAATGCGTATCTGTGTTTTATTGTTTTGTTCGAGTATCTCTCCCAGGGTGTTCCGCAGGTCATCATTCTCAAATACCACGTGTACGTTTTTAAATGTATGGTCGTATTGCGTCATGGTGGTATAATGAAGATTCAGTTTATGCATACCAAACTCTGGTTTGTCTGCCTGGGTAAGCACATCGGTGATCTCCCGGCAGCGATCGGTACGGAAATTAAAACAGATCACCACATCATCGTTTTTGATCTTGACGTTTGGTACTGTTTTGTTGATGACCGGCTTTATGAATTCATCGGTAACTCCGTTATCGTAAGAGCGTTGCACGGCAGCTAACACATCTTCACTGCCTTCCCCAATTCCATTTACCAGTGC
>DAOQRQ010000359.1:0-3582 GCA_035355815.1 Ferruginibacter sp.
GGGTTTGCAAAGGCATATGGACCGGCAGTAAGCAATACCGGGTCACTCACTTCATTTACTTTTTTATTGTAAAAGCCACCGTACTTACTTGTCTTGTCCTGCGAACGCAGCAGGATGGTCTCGTCTTGTTTAATAAAACGCTTTTCGGGATCAAGGCGAACGTAATTGAATTCTGTTTTAGTCTTTTTACCAAAACCATTGCTGATATTTTTTGGCTGCTCCGCTCCTGCCGGATCGGCCTGCCAGATATCGTACACATCTTTGATAAGAATATACCTGTCATTTTCTATCCACCCGATGATGCCCTGGGGTCTTGGATAGTCCGGCACATCATTCTCTACATCATACAAAGGTTCTTTGATCTTATCGCTGATGTTTTTTATTAGGCCGCTTGCGGCTTCCCAGGTAAAATAATTTTTCTGAACCGGGTCGTACCAGTACACATATTTGCCTTTTGGAGACGCACTGAAATTACTGAGTGAATTGGATTGTATCATCCTTCGCTTTCCGTCAACAGTACTGATGGCATAAACGGTTGATTTGGTCCTGCCCGCCCACTGCGCTTCTACCCGGTTGCCTTTATCCGTTTCTGCCAATACCCAGTCGGCATTGCCTTCATCAACCAGCGAAACCTGTTCTGCATCTGCAGCGCCCAATTGAACGATACGGTCATCTCCCGGTTTCATTACAGCCAGGTAGCTGCGTTTCAACTCTCCATCAAGTTGTTTCAACTGTTGCGGTTGCAGGTAATCGTCATTATAATGCCACACATCCAGCCTGGCCAGTTCAAAATCAACCAGCGTGGTATCTTTTGGCGCTTTGATGGGTGCCGTGCCGAAGAATAATTTCTTCCCATCCTTGCTGAACCGGGTTATTGCATTTTCACTGATGGTGCTGCCCAGTTGCATGCCTACGGTATTTTTTTCTGCAGCGATCTTTGCACTGTCTTGCCCATTGGTATAATACCATAGCTTGTAGAACTTCTGGAGGGCCTTGGTGCTGCTGTCTCTTTCTGCAACAAAGGCTAGCTGGGCTCCTTCTTCATCAAAGCCGAAGCTTTTGGCATCGTTGAATGCCTTCATCACGGTATCGGTTTTTTCGGAAGAAAGGTTGTAAATGAGCACCATCGCCCTGCTGTTGCTGTCTTTACTGTTCCTGGTTGTTTCAATTAAAAGTTTGGTGCCCTTTTTATCAAAATAATATTCGCTTACTAATTTGAACGTCTTCTCTTTGTTATCGCTCATCCGGCGAACAATCAGGTCGGTTCCTTCGGATGCAGCCCCGCCTCCGGCGGGGTCGTCTCCTTCTGCATCTGTTCTCCAGTCTGAAGACTGGAGCAATTCAGACTGGAGCCATTCATCATCCTTGCCTTTTTTAATGATCTCCTTCGCTGCTTTTTGAGCAGCCACGATCACTTCTTCTTTACTTACATTTCCCTTGATGGAATCAAGTGATCTGCGTATCACTGAATCGGCGATCTTCATTAATTTATCCAGGTTCAATTTGGCAGAATCAACGGTTACTGGTTTGGTCTTCTTGCTTGTATCGGGCAATGGTTTCTCCAGTTGGTAAGCCACCCAGCCAAAACCTTTCTCAGCGGTTTTATATCCTTTCACCCGGGCGATCTTTATTATATCTTCTTTACCCAGTTCCAGTATGCCGATCGAATCTTTCACCATTTCATCGGGCTTTTTCTTTTTTATCCTTGCCTGTCTTGTTTCCTGGAAGATGGGTTTTATTTTAAATACCAGGTAACGGCTGTCTTCGGTTATCACGGCATTGTACCCCCGGGCAATTATTTTCTTATAATTTACAGACGGGCCCTGCACTACCAGTTCGCCATCTCCCTCCTGGGGATTTACAGCATACACAATATACTTACCATCGTTGCTGATCATCCGTTCGCCGATGCTTTTCCAGCCGTCGTACACAGCATGATCTAATGGTTTTTTGTTTTGGGCAGTTACACTGAAATTAATGAGTAATAATAGCGGGAGAAAAAGCTTCTTCATATTAATTGTTTTGGTGCGTTAAAGTTATTGGAAATGGGGCAGAATAATCCAGCCACTTATCCATCTTCCAGGAATCCCCATTCGTCTCGAAGTGCCCGCAACTGCTCCCCTTCCAGTTTCACGTTATCATAATGACCGGCATTATTCTTCTGGCGGTAGGCTTCGTACAGGCAAACTGCACAGGCAACGGATATATTCAGCGATTTGATGATACCCACCTGCGGGATAATAAAATTACCATCGGCCATTGCAATGATCTCTTCACTTACACCACTGTGTTCATTGCCGAATACAAGGGCAACGGGTTCGGTAAGGTTTAATTCATGCAGTGCAACGGCATCACTGCTTAAATGGGTGGTATATATCTTTTTGAACTTCTTTCTCAATTCAGTAAAACATTCATTTGCATTGGTGAACTGGTGAATGCTCAGCCATTTGGCAGCGCTGGATGAACTTTTGGCACCCCATTTTTTATGAGGAGGGATCTTTGTATTGAGAATATAAATATCCTGTATGCCTACGGCATCACAGGTACGCATTACGGCAGAGATATTATGCGGATCAAACACATTCTCCAGCACCACGGTAAGGTCGGGTTGACGTTTGTGTAACACAGAAGTGAGGCGGTCGTTTCTTTCGGGGGTCATGCTGAATTTAAAATGAAAAATTAAAAATAAGCAATAAGGAATGAGATCGCTTTAATTAATTTGATAAATTTATACCCGGAAATATTTCGGGATGTTGTCCCGCCCATAGCGGAACACTACCTTCGGAATTCTGATATTTTTTTCGGGATGTAGCGCAGCCCGGTAGCGCACTACGTTCGGGACGTAGGGGCCGCTGGTTCGAATCCAGTCATCCCGACCAGGCCTATCTCTCTAAAGGAGGTGTTTTATGCCGTACCCATTCTTATTTTTTCGGGTAAAGTTTTGCTATAAATTTTTTATCCTCCGCAGAAAGGCCGTTATTCCAACCGATATGAAAATCTCCTTTGGTAAGTTTCTCCGGCACCGGGTACATCATGATCGACTTCTTATCTAATTTATTGGCCCGTATCTGCGTGATGTCGTATTTGGAAAATACCTGTTCATCCACTTCCTCCTTCGTCCAGCCATCTGTTTGTTTATAATAGGCATACACTTTGGGTTTGTCCCAGGGAATGCCATTATCGGGCCGCTCGTGCTCATGGATACATCCAAGGGTATGGCCGAATTCGTGCAGCACCACCCGGTTGTATTCCAGGTCGTCGGTTGTTGGGGTCAGCCAGCCAAAGTTCATGGTGGGCTTCGACCTGTCTTCCGAAAGTATTTCGGTACCCATCAGCGACCAGGACCCGTCACCGGTATCAAATGCAATACGGATGTCTCCCGGCTTTTTCCCTGGCGTAAAATCAAACTCAATATTGGCATAGTCCATCCATATTTTAGCATGACGGATGATGCGGTCTTTCACCTGCTTCTTCCCTCCCATAAAAGAAACGGTAAGCCGGCGTCCATTCTTCCATTCCTTACTGATCTCCGTAGCCATTCTCGACAGCGAAGTAAAATGCTCACTTTTCTTAATGATGTTC
>DAOQRQ010000360.1:0-3556 GCA_035355815.1 Ferruginibacter sp.
GATCTCGTATTTGGCTGCATATTTTTCTTCCCGGTATAAATTCTCTTCGCCTGCTTGCCTTTCTGCCGCTTCCATGGTGATGGCTTCGGCCGGACAGGCAACCGCACATAACCCACAGGCCGTGCAGTTCTCCCGTCCTTCTTCATCCCTGTTTAAAATGTGCAGCCCACGAAATACCGGGCTGAACGGACGTGTCTTCTCCGGGTAATTAATGGTGGGCTTCTTCTTAAACATGTGCATAAAAGTGATCATCATGCCCTTGAAAATAGAAACCAGGTAAAGACGCTCCAGGAAACTCATTTCCCTGCGGTCAACCTGTTTCCCCCTTGTAGTTAATGCTTGCATATTTGCCCCCATACCCCTAAAGGGGTTATTTATGTTTTATAATTTAAAAATGCCAGTTGTTTTGTTTGAATAAAACCAATGCGCCTGTCACCAGCATATTTGCCAACGCCAGCGGAATTAATACCCGCCATCCAAGATTCATCAACTGATCATAACGGAACCTTGGAATGGTCCACCGTACCCACATGAACAGGAAGATGAAGCAACATACTTTTGCCATCAATGCCATTACGCCAAACAACGCCATCCAGTTCTGGTCATAATTCGCCTCATTCAGGAACGGTATATCGTACCCGCCAAAGAACAAGGTACTCATGATCACGCTGCTTACAAACATATTGATGTACTCAGAAAAAAGATAGAAGCCCAGTTTCATGGATGAATACTCGGTATGATATCCGCCGATCAGTTCGTTCTCTGCTTCGGCCAGGTCGAATGGCGTACGGTTACATTCTGCAAATGCGCAGATAAGGAATATTAAAAATCCCAGCGGCTGGTAAACGATGTTCCATAAACCGCTTTGCTGCTGCAATACCATTTCCTTCAGGCTCAGGGTTCCCGTCACCATCAGCAGGGCGATCAGTGAAATACCCATGGGCAGTTCGTAACTGATGATCTGTGAGGCGGCTCTCAATCCACCCATCAAAGAATATTTGTTATTGCTTGCCCATCCCCCGATCATGATACCGTACACGCCCATGCTTACTATGGCAAACACATACAATATTCCTACGTTCACATCGGCTATCTGCAAGCTGATATCCCGGTCAAAGAGATGTACCGTATTTCCCCAGGGAACAACGGCGCCGGTCATGATGGCTGTTAGCATCGCCAATGAGGGACCAAGTATGAATAGGAATTTAGAAGAAAAATTCGGAATGATCTCTTCTTTAAAAAATAATTTCAACCCATCGGCCACCGGTTGCAATATGCCAAAAGGCCCCGCCCTGTTCGGACCACGCCTGTCTTGCAGAACGGCCGCCACCTTTCTTTCAGCAAACGTGGTATACATGGCAATAAGCAATGAAGCCATCACCACGATAACGATGAGAACCAGTTTCTCCACTATTAAAAGCCAGTCGATCACTAAAAGCATACTCCTTTATTAAAATAATTTTAGTCCTTTTTTAAACCCCATTGGGTTGATTCACCGGCACCATTTACATGATCGCCCGATTTTACAAAATCCTTCATATTCGCCGGCCGGTCTATTTCACTTAAATGAATGTTGGGGTTGTTTACCCCGCTCACATTGTGTATGTTCATGATAAGCTTCGGATCCCTTCCTCCCATCACTTCTTTAACGGTATCCTTCGGCATTTCCAGTCCGCTGTATTTATTGGCGCCAATAACCGAATGGCGACTGATGGTTGTGAGGCCTTCTACCGTCCAGTCGCTTGTTTTCTTTTTATCAAAGCGGCATGTATTGCAGATCCACCCGGGTTTACCGTCGTAACTCTGCACTTCGCCCCATTCGTCTTTACGGGCAGTTACCCTGTATACTTCATCACCACGTAACCATAAGGTGGCTTTGCCGCAGCATTTTGGATTTTCGCAGTTGCGGTGTGCATCCACCGGCTTAGTGAACCAAACCCTGTTCTTAAAGCGGAATGTTTTATCGGTTAATGCTCCCACCGGGCAAACATCGATCATGTTTCCGCTGAAATCGTTATCAATGGCTTTGGAAATATAGGTTGATATTTCGGCATGATCGCCGCGGTCTAAAATACCATGCACTCTTTTATCGGTTAACTGGTCGGCTACGTAGGTGCAACGATAGCAAAGTATACACCTTGTCATGTGCAGTTGAATATAAGGACCAATATCTTCTTTCTCGAACGTTCTTCTTTTGAATTCGTAACGGGTTCCTTCTTTGCCATGTTCGTAACCCAGGTCTTGCAGGTGACATTCGCCTGCCTGGTCGCAGATGGGACAATCCAACGGGTGATTGATCAATAAAAATTCAACCACGCCATTCCTTGCATCGGTTACTTTATCGCTGGTGATATTTTTTACCACCATACCATCCATTACATTGGTACGGCAGGAAGCAACCAGTTTGGGCATGGGTCTTGGGTCGGCTGTTGAACCGGCAGCCACTTCCACCAAACAGGTACGGCATTTACCACCACTGCCCTGCAACTTGCTGTAATAGCACATGGCAGGCGGTGTAACATCCCCACCTATTTGCCTGGCTGCATTTAATATAGTAGTACCCGGGGCAACTTCAATAGTGATGTTGTCGATGGTAACTTTAAAATTTGCAGGTGCTTCTTTTTTTATTTCGTCTGCCATGCCCCTATTCCGCCAACTGGCGGAGAATTTTACGTTTACAATTGTTTATATCTCTTCAATAGCTTTAATCACAAAATTTTAAATTCTCTGGATAACAGCAGAGTCCCCGGTTCCCCCTTTAGGGGGCGGAGGGGGTTATGCTGTTACCGGAACATGAATCGGATCGGCATAATGTGCCAGTCCATAATTCTTTCTCAAACATTCATCCGGGTTGTTCACATGCCATTCAAACTCGTCACGGAAATGACGGATCGCCGCTGCCACCGGCCAGGCCGCTGCATCACCCAGGGGGCAAATGGTATTGCCTTCGATCTTGCGTTGGATATCCCAAAGCAGATCGATATCACTCATCTTTCCTTTTCCGTTATCTATATTCAATAATATCTTTTCCATCCAGCCGGTTCCTTCGCGGCAGGGTGAACATTGTCCGCAACTTTCGTGGCGATAGAATCTTGCCAGGGTATAGGTATGTTTTACCACACATTGGCTGTCGTCCAGCACTATGAAACCACCCGAGCCCATCATACTGCCTGTTGCAAAACCGCCGTCACTTAAACTCTCATAGTTCATCAGCCGCTTCTCTCCTTTGGCTGTTGTCAACAATAAATTAGCCGGAAGAATGGGAACCGATGAACCGCCCGGGATACAGGCTTTTAATTTTCTTCCTTTTGGAATACCACCGCAATATTCATCGCTGTAGATAAATTCTTCTACGGATATGGTCATATCAATCTCATAAACACCCGGCTTATTGATATTACCACAGGCGCTCATCAGTTTGGTACCGGTGCTTTTTCCAATGCCGATCTTTGCATATTCTTCGCCGCCATCGTTGATGATGGGAACTACGGCTGCGATCGTTTCCACATTATTAACCACGGTGGGTCTTTCCCAGGCACCTTTTACAGCCGGGAAC
>DAOQRQ010000361.1:0-3514 GCA_035355815.1 Ferruginibacter sp.
TGTCAAATGTTGTACTCAGTTCAGTTGCCGTAAAATTCACTGTTCTTCTGAAATAGTATGCCGTGTACTTATTTCCCGCTGTTGGTGTACATATCGGGGCCCTCCCATTTGGCATACAAGTGGTAATTGAGGGCTGTGCCGGGGTTGCAAAACCATATTTACCGGGACCATTTACGGGAACAGCATTTACGTTCCATGGACCGGTTAATGTATAAGCCGGGTTGATCCATGTTCTGGCGCTTCCGTCGTTCGGAGGTGCCGCATTGTTACCATGGTAATTCCACACACTTCCAAAAGCTACTTTAACCGTGGGGGCCGGGTTATCAATATCGATATTGATACCGTTTCCTAAGTTATTTCTTGATGACCCTGCAGGCGGCGCTTCGCCCGTACCGGGATTACCTGCAGCAAGACCTGAAGTAGATACAATGCTGTTGGATACATAAACGATATTACCTTTTACCGAAGGATTGTAGTACCTCGGCGCAAAGGGACGAAGCACCTGTGCCTGTGTAAACAAGGCAAAGGTTATTGTAAGCAGGACGAGGATTGTTTTTTTCATAACAGAGATTGGTAGTGTTTAATAACAGGCATTATTCTTTTATAAATTTTTGCGTTGTTTTCTGATTATCCTTGTCTGTGATCGTGATCAAATATATTCCGCTTCCTAAAGGGGCTGTATTTACCAGCACTACCTGGGTGCCTTTGCTCAGGCTCCGTGTTTCGTTCAATACGGTCTTTCCGTTAATATCGGTGATCAGCAGTGTTGCCGGTCCTTCGGTATCCGAGTAATACTGAATATTCAATTTGCTTTGTGCAGGTTGCGGGTAAACATTTGCGATGCGGCTCTTCGTTGCAAACTTCACCGTTTTAATATCGGAGTACCGACAACTACCATTTATATCGCATTGCTTAATGCGGTAATAAAGCAGGTCTGTACCAGGAAGATTATTATCCATTGTGCTGAACGTGCGCATCGGGTTCGATAAGATGTCTTCATCGTTCCTGTGTATCTCTTCAAAATCTGTCCCATTAACCGATCTTTCCACGGTGAAATAATCGTGGTTGGTAATGTTGGCCACACTCCAGTTCACCGATACACCATTGCCGGTTGGTACCGCATCAAACGACAGGAATGAAATAGGCAGCGTTGCGGTAGGCCCTAAGTTTTCGGTTCTTGCTATTACCAGTGTGGTATGTGTATTGAATACAACAGAAACACCGGCCGCATCTAACTGCGCCGCTGCATTTCCTGCATTGGGATGTTGCAGGGAGAGGAACATGAATTTTTTGTCGGGTGTAAAACTGATACCGGTTGGTTCAGCACCTGCGGGCGTTTTACCAAATAAGCGTACGGCAGGTGTGGCCGCTGTATGCGTAGGGCCAACAACCCATATATGATTATTTGCACCATCCTGCAGTACCCAAAGATTTCCTTCGCCATCAAAAGCCAGGTTATCATTTCCTATACCCCATGCGGCATTGGACACTCCGGGCCCGGGATCAACATCATATGTGGCGTTTTCTACAAAAACCTCCAGGTTACTTACGGTAGCTCCGTTATCATTGAACCGGTAGATCCTGCCGGGTCCTTTTGCCGTAAAATATACTTTACCATCCGGGCCAACTTCCATGTCTTCTACTCCGTTGAAACTATAAGCTGCCGGAGCCGCTGTACTTAATGCAATGGTAGAATTCCTGTTTGCCTGCGTGGTATTTGCAATTGCTTTCCAGGTACCGGTTCCCAGTGCAGCCGTGGTAACCAAAACATATAACTGGCCACTGCTGAAATTACCTGGTGTATTTGCCACAAACTTGTAAACAAAACTGTTGGCAGCGCCATTATCGGCACCGGTATAGAGTGTGGTATTATCAGGAGTTATCGCCGCATTTTCTCTTGCCTGTCTTCCAATGGCCCATAGCTTATCAACACCTGTATGTGTGGCATCGCTCTCCATTACTGTCCGGGTAGCAGGATCAATTTCAATGATCCAGCCATCATCATTATATCCGTCGCCGTTGGTATCGCCCTGCGCTACGTTCTCTTCCGATACCATGATCGTTCCATTGGGAGTAACCGTGCCCGAACAAAATCTTATTACCGGGGTGGTTCCAAAGGCAGCAGCAGGGAATGTAACATTCCCGCTGTTTGATTTTACCCAGGTATGCGTGGGTACATTATACGTAACCGTCATAACACACACTGCCGCCGGGGTGCTTTCACTGCTTATAGAAAGATAACCATTGCGGCTGTTGCCGGCAATGGGAACATACCCGGTAAAGTCAAGATCATTGCCCAGCGTTCCTCCGGCAGTAAGTGCATCACCGGATTTTATGATCCGTTGAAACGTATGTGTGGAAGGAATGACCAGGGACTGGCTTTGTGCCCCGGGTGTAACCGAGTTAAATGTGCCAATGGTTTGCGATTTTGTTTCCTGGGAAAAAAGCAGGAAAATAAATAAACAGGCTGTTGCTGCGGAGTAGAGGTTTTTCATTATTTCAGGATAATTAAGGGTAATTAGTTTTTATAGACTATTTATTAGTTGTGTTTAGAAATAATTCTATGATATTGTAAACGGAATACGGTAATTGTGTAGATATTATTGCATGGAACATTCGTTTTTTTTCTCATTGGTAGTTTTTTCGTAGAAATACTCCGTACAAATACGATAAGATTTGAAGAAAATACCAAAACAGGTAGTTAAGCAAAGGCCGGTACACAAGTTGCTATTCGTGGCCCGTAAGAAAAGAGGAATAAACTTAATGATGCAGTAACAAGGCCGGAGCAGCCTTCGGCATTTCGATGACAACTATTTTTCCGCTACAGGTTTGCCTGGTTTTTTATACATAAAGAAATACTGGATCGCCTCCAGTTCTTCAATAGTGATCTTATTTTCCTGGAGTGTATTTGTATGTGTTTCATTCTTGATGCGGATCGTATAAGCGTCAAGCTGGGCATTCGTGAAATCGGGCAGGTATATCTTACGCTTTTCTTTGGTATTATGACATTTAGCACAATTGATGTTGTACAGAATCCTTCCTTTTTCGATCATTTTAGTGTTGGCTGCTTTTGCTTCTTCGGCAATGTCGGAGGGAAAATCGTAGAATTCTATTTTGGCAGGTGTTACACAGGCAGCAAACCAGAAAGCGGTGATGACAATAAAAATAAAAGCGGTTATACTTTTCATACCTGGTCTCTAATACTCCCCTCCAACCTTGCGGCTGTTCAGTGATTTGTTCTTTGATGCAGGTAATTTTTCCGGCAACGGGTCAAAGGTAATTTTTTCATTCAATGATTTTATAAAAAGCACCAGGTTCTTTTTTTCAGAAGCGGTGAGCCGCAGTGAATCGGGCGACAGGGTTTGATTAGCCGGTTTTAATTTTTTTCCTGCTCCGCCGCCGGCATCATAAAAATCCACCACCTGTTCGAGTGTGGTAAAAACCCCGTTATGCATGTATGGTTTTGTGTGTTCTGCATTCCGGATCGTTCCTGTTCTGAATGCACCGAGGGTTT
>DAOQRQ010000362.1:0-3480 GCA_035355815.1 Ferruginibacter sp.
GATCCCAATGTCATTTCGGTTAATAAATTAAGATGTTCGAGGAGGGAACACTTGCGCCAGTGGGGTTTATTTAGGCTGATGCTGGAAACAATACCCGTTCGCTATCCTGGTCATGTGCCTGCAGCGTGTTCCTGATTTTGTATATCCCTTGCACTGAACGGTCTCATTTTCTCCCTGCGCTTTTTTAACTGCCGGAGTACTGTAACTGTTTACCGGGTTGCAGATTTTGCATGGGTCAAGTCCCATCTCCTTTGCTTTTGCAATAGTGAGCTCTTCCGATACATTCTTTACCATGCGG
Organism: Ferruginibacter sp.; assembly: GCA_035355815.1. Classification (GTDB taxonomy): domain Bacteria; phylum Bacteroidota; class Bacteroidia; order Chitinophagales; family Chitinophagaceae; genus Ferruginibacter. Next base: position 299 of record DAOQRQ010000362.1, read on the forward strand.
CAGGAAGCCAGGTGATATTTTGTGCCTGATGGCGTTTTGTAAACGGTTTGAGCATTAGCCGGAATGGAAAACAAAAGTACAGCCAGCAGGGTAATATAGCATTTGCGGAAAGGCATTAAAACAAGATAGCCTTTTTTGAGGCAGGTTGCAAGTTGATGGTTAGTGATGACACAAACCAAGGCAAGGGTCAGGCAAATCAAAAAACTCAAACAAATTTTTTCTCCAGGAAATCCGTATCATTCCTCGTAAGCGCCTGTAAACAATCAATAACGTCCTGTCTTGTTTGTCCCGTCAATTCTGAACCATAGTTTTCATCCAGTTTCTCTTTCAAACCAAAGAATGTTTTTACCTTTTTTGGCCTGAGATACGTAATATAAAATTCAAACTTTTTTTGATTTCCGAAAGCATAGATATCCATGTATTGCGAGGTTTCATCATTGGCAATTTCCAGTGATGCTGTATAATAAACGTCAGTATATTCTTCATCCGGCTCATCTTTTCCCAACATTCCTGCCCATTCGATGCTTTCGAATTTTGACACAAGACTGTGTTTGTCGATGGGAACCGGATCGATCACTTCGTCATCCAAAGGACCATTCATTAATACCGTAAAAGGCATGGTTGATGGTTTTGAGGAGTAATATAAACAGATTTTCGGGTTTCGCCGATGTTAGTGATATCACCAACATCGCATTGTGTAACATGTTGTTACCTGATGTATTGAATTCGTCGTTGGTCATAAGACCAGACGACGGCGGAGATCGAAGCGAAGACCAACAAGGATGAAAATTACCTGATCTTATTTTCCGGCCGTTCCAGGAAATCGGTTATTGCTTTGCACCCATTCCAAAGTCCTTCAAAATAATTGGCATTTCTGAATTGAGGCAGCATTATACTATCAATTATTTTCTTAGCCATTTCGTCTTTAAGCACTTTTTCGGTGCCGTAACCGGTTGCTATCCGGGTTTCACGATTTGCCATGCTGAAAACAATAACAACACCATTGTTTTTATCCTTCTTGCCAATTCCATGTTTTCTGGAAAAGTTTACTGAATAAAAAAGAATGCTTGAGTCGCTTCCATAATCGGGCGTGGTGACCAATGCGATCTCGTTGCTGGTTTTTCTTTCATGATTTTTAAACAGGCTGTCTAACTTAACTATTTGTTCCGGGGTTAATATTCTTTCATTATCCTGTACCCAGGTAGTGTTTTCTTTTTCAGTATTACAACTTAAGAGGAATAGCACTGAAAAAATGAAAGCTGCGATTTTCATACTACTATTATACAATCAAAAATAATCAGTTCTTGACAGGTTTTCACCATGATATGGTATTGTTTGTTTGAACATGCCCTTTCGTGAAAAAAAATTACTTTTGCCGCTCAAACACAAACTATGAGTAAAGGACCCGTTTCCCAATACATTGAACATCACTACCGCCACTTTAACGCAGCCGCCTTAATGGATGCTGCCAAAGGATATGTAACCCACCTGGAGGAGGGTGGTAAAATGATGGTTACCCTGGCCGGGGCTATGAGTACGGCAGAACTGGGCCTCAGCCTGGCCGAGATGATCCGGCAGGATAAGGTTGCCATCATCAGCTGCACCGGCGCCAACCTGGAAGAAGACATCATGAACCTGGTGGCGCATAGTCATTACAAACGGGTTCCCAATTACCGGGACCTGAGTCCGCAGGAAGAATGGGACCTGCTGGAAAATCATTATAACCGGGTTACCGATACCTGTATACCGGAAGAAGAGGCATTCCGGCGGTTACAGAAACATATTCATAAGATATGGAAAGAAGCGGATGATAAAGGCGAACGCTATTTTCCGCATGAATATATGTACAAGATGCTGTTGAGCGGCGTGCTGGAACAATACTACGAGATAGATCCAAAGAACAGCTGGATGCTGGCTGCTGCAAAAAAGAATATTCCGATCGTAGTACCAGGTTGGGAAGACAGTACGATGGGAAACATCTTTGCTTCTTACGTGATAAAAAATGAAATGAAAGCAACCACTATGAAGAGTGGTATTGAATACATGGTTTGGCTGGCCGACTGGTACCGCAACAATTCATCAGGCAAGGGTGTTGGGTTCTTCCAGATCGGCGGCGGCATTGCCGGCGACTTCCCGATATGCGTGGTACCCATGATGTACCAGGACCTTGAGTGGCACGATGTTCCTTTCTGGAGTTATTTCTGCCAGATCAGTGATTCCACTACCTCGTATGGTTCTTATTCCGGCGCCGTGCCCAATGAAAAGATCACCTGGGGCAAACTGGATATTCATACACCCAAATTCATTGTGGAGAGTGACGCCACCATTGTAGCGCCGCTGATATTTGCGTGGGTGCTGGGTTGGTAAGAGGAAGTTTTTTACCACGAAGACACGGGGATTTTCACAAAGAACACAGAGTATAGTATAATGTAAAGGGCATAAAGTGAATTCACTTTGTGCCCTTTGTGTTAAAACTTTTGTCTTTGTGGTCAGGGCTTTTATGTAAATCCCGAATTCAAAGTATCTTACTGTAAAAATTTGCCATGCTTAAAAAGTTAACAGCGGTTCTTGTTACAGTCCTGTTCTTTCATGCCGGGTTTGCACAAGACGGGAAGCCGGATTTTAAGGAGATCGAAAAGGCCATTAACGATAAAAGCTCCCCGTTTTTTTATAACGCATTGATGAAACGGTACAGCAATAACGACACCCTGTTAACCATGGATGAATACCGCCATCTTTATTATGGTTACAGTTTCCAGGACAGCTATTCTGCCTATGGCAAACCTTCGGTTAATGAAGAGTTGAAGAAGGCCATACAAAACAAAGAGACAGATAAAATAATTGAACTGGAGAAAAAAGCCCTGAAGGAATATCCCTTCAACCTGCGCAACCTTTACCGGCTGGTGAATATCCTGGAAGATAAAGGCGATAGTGTGCAGGCATTACTGTACAATAAAAAACTGGTGGGTGTGGCAAAAGCCATCATGTCAACAGGCGATGGCGCCACCGACTCCACCGCCATGTACGTAATAAATGTAGAGCACGAGTACGATCTTATTTTCCTGTTGGGGTACGAGTTTGGCGGCAACCAGGCCCTGGTGCAGGTAAAAGACGGGCCAACGGATAAAATGAAACTGAAAAAGAACGACGACAACCTGGAATACATGTACTTTAACGTAACC
>DAOQRQ010000363.1:0-3457 GCA_035355815.1 Ferruginibacter sp.
CTTACCATGCTTGTCAATGGCAATATGGGCATGGGCACCACCAACCCCACTGCCCGCCTGCACATTACCGACAGCAGTGTATTGTTTACCGCACCCAATGTATTACCCGGCACACCCGGCAGCACACCGGTAAGCGGCGCCGGCAACCGCATGATGTGGTATGCCGACAAAGCATCGTTCCGTGCAGGTAACGTGGTGAACGACAGCTGGGATAAAGATAAAATAGGCAATGTATCCTTTGCCGTGGGAAGCAGCACCCAGGCATCGGGCATCACTTCTTTTGCGGCCGGTAATTTTTCCTATGCATTGGGCGATGCATCTACGGCGATGGGCTTTAGTGTACAGGCAAAAGCAAAAGGCGCTGCTGCATTTGGTATATATAATGATATCACCGACAACCCCAACCCATCCACCGAAGCCGGTACCGACCGGTTATTCCAGGTCGGCAACGGTGCAAGCAATGTAACAAGGACAAATGCATTGACTGTTTTGCGAAACGGCAATGTGGGCATTGGTAATAACAATCCTTCCCGCCCGTTGTCATTTCCACCCAGCCTTGGTGAAAAAATATTGCTGTACCCCGGCGGTGGCGGCGAAGTGGGCATTGGTGTACATGGTAACGAATTGCGCCTGCATTGCGATAACCCCGGCAGTAAAGTAAGTTTGGGTACACAGGATAATGCAGGAGTTTTTACCGAACAGGCCAAAGCAGAACGAAACGGTGCATATGCATTTTATGTATTCGGTAATTTGTGGGCCAACGGCACTACCTATCCCAGCGACGAACGTTATAAAAAGAATGTGACTTCCATTGAGTCGCCCCTGCAACGGTTACTCCAGTTGAACGGAGTGGAATATGAAATGAAAAAAGAGGAATACCCCCAATATTATTTTCAGCCCGGAAAGCAGATGGGACTAATGGCGCAGAACGTGGAAAAAGTGGTGCCGGAAGCCGTGAGTGAAACAAACGGGTACAAAGGCGTGGATTATGCCCGGCTGGTACCACTTCTGATTGAAAGTATTAAAGAACAGCAGAAGCAGATTGATGAACTGAAAAAACAAAATGAAAGGATATTAAATTTTGTTCAACAAAAAAATTGATTGCCATGAAACAGTTCTTCCTTATTTCTTTTTTGATACTGCTTGGTAAAATAAGTATCGCTCAAAACGTGGGTATCGGTACCACAACACCCGGGTTCCCATTAAATTTTTCAACCGCATTGGGTGATAAGATATCGTTATACGGCAACAGCGGCAACCATTATGGCTTTGGTATACAAGGCGGCTTATTACAGATGCATTCAGATGCAGCTGCAGCGAATATTGCCTTTGGGTACGGAACAAGCGCTGCATTTACCGAAAGGGCAAGGTTTATTAACAGTGGCGGAGATGGTATGGTATTGAATGGAAGATTAACAATAAAGAACGGCACAAGTCCCCTGAACCTGGCTTATGGACCTGGTATATGGCTTTACAGTCCCGATAACACAGTTCCGCTTGGGTTTATGGGTGTGCAGAACAGTCAGAATATAGGTTTTTTTGGTGGCCCAGTAAATGGCGGATGGGGTTTTGTTTATGATGCCATCAACAGCAGGGCTGGCATCGGAACAAGTACTCCAACTTCAAGTCTGGATGTAAATGGACAGGTTACCATCGATCAAAAGAATTTCGGCGGTTATGGGGGTTTACTTATAAAAGGAAATATCCCCGGCAGTAATTATCCCAACATAGCATTCAGTATAAAGAACTCAGCGAATACTGATGTCGTTGCTGCATTGATACAGGGAGAACTTGTAAACAATAATTCGGGCAGTGAAACAATTGACATGGGCTTTTATACTTCTATTACCGGTATGAGTTCTCTTACCCAGAAAATGATCATAAAAGGAAATGGAAATGTAGGCATAGGTACCAGTACACCAGCAAACAGACTGGATGTAGCCGGGGATATCAATTTTACAGGTGCTTTAAAGATAAACGCCAATGCGGGAACATACGCACAGGTATTGACCAGTTCGGGAAGCGGAACTGCTCCAGGCTGGACATCGGCTGGTAATATCATCAAAACAGGAGCCTCCGGTATTACCAGCTCCGTTAATCTGGTGGGTTCGGGCGCTTATCCCCTTAATGCTTCTGCTTATACGGTGGTACTGACCTCACCATCAAGAATAATACTATCATACAAGCTGGAAACGTTCAAGAACTGCACCATTGGAGATTGCAGCACTAAATGGAGCTTTAATGTTTATTTGAATAATAATTTTATAGCCACATACTATGTAGAATGTGCAAGCTATAACTCATTAGGTCTCTATGCCTACGCAACCAATGCTACCATGGGGCCAGATTATTTTGATCTGCCGGCGGGCACACACAATTTTACTTTTACAGCACAAAACAGGTTCAATGAACCTTCTATCCATAGTTTCCAGGCCATGAGTATGATCATTCCGCAATAAAACAATTTTCACTATAACAAAGCGATCGCCTTAAATAAAACGCTTGTAATTTATTTACCTTCGCTGCCATGAAGGATTATAAAGACCTGCGGATCGTTTTTATGGGCACGCCCGAATTTGCCGTTGCCTCGCTGGATGCATTGGTAAAAGCCGGGTGCAATATTGTGGGTGTGATAACCGCCCCTGATAAAGCTGCCGGTCGTGGTATGCAATTGCAGCAAAGCGCTGTGAAGAAATATGCGGTTGAAAAAGGCCTGCACATTCTTCAGCCGGAAAAACTAAAGGATCCTGAATTCTTAGAGCAGCTAAGATCATTGAATGCCGACCTGCAGGTGGTGGTTGCTTTCCGTATGTTGCCCGAAGCAGTATGGAACATGCCGCCGATGGGTTCGGTTAACCTTCATGGTTCGTTATTGCCGCAATACCGTGGCGCTGCGCCCATAAACTGGGCGGTGATCAATGGCGAAAAAGAAACCGGTGTAACCACATTCAAACTAAAACACGAGATCGATACCGGCGACATTTTACTGCAGCAACCTTTTCCCATTGGTGAAAATGAAACCGCCGGCGAAGTACACGACCGTATGAAAGAGATAGGGGCTGAACTTTTAGTAAAAACGGTAAAAGGATTAGCAGAAGGCAGTTTAACCGAAGTACCCCAAAACCTCAAACCACAAACTTCAAACCCCGAACTGAAGCACGCCCCCAAACTCTTCACCGAAACCTGCCGCATCGATTTCTACAAACCCCTTGCCGAAGTGCACAACCTCATCCGCGGCCTCTCGCCTTTTCCGGGCGCCTTTACCAGCTTTACCGGAAAGATGCTGAAGATATACCAGACCGAAAAAGAACCAGGCAGCACCCGGTCATCGCCCGGAAATTTTGAGACCGATAAAAAGACCTTTTTAAAATTCGCCTGCACCGATGGGTATGTACTTGTAAAAGAACTGCAGCTGGAAGGGAAGAAAAAGATGAATACGGAAGATTTTCTCCGGGGT
>DAOQRQ010000364.1:0-3455 GCA_035355815.1 Ferruginibacter sp.
GTTTTAAAGAAATAAATATTTGCCGCCAGTAAGATCAAAACAGGCGCAATACCAACAGACAGGCCCAGGTATAAAAGCGAGCCTGTGGTGAATTGGGTCAATAAGAAGATCAGTAACAATGATAACAACTGTCCGAGCATATCCAATAAAGATGCTTTTGCCGTCTGCTGATCGGCAGTAAGGACAGTGCTGATGATCCGGAAAATGAATTGAAAACAGAAATAGGTGAAAACAAGCATAGCCAGTTGAGACACTTCTTTCTCCATAGCCGGGGGCAGGCTTAATAAACTATGCCAGGTGATGAACTGGTTGATAAAGAGAAGGACCAACCAGAGTGCAATAAAAATAAGGCTTACATAATAATAAGTGGTGCTGATGTAACTCCGCACCGCTTCATCGTTGCCTTTGGCTTTGGCCTCCGCAAATTTATTGCGCAGGCCATGTGTGAACCCAATATCGAAAAAAGAGATCCAGGCGATCATTGAACTCAATGTAAGCCAGATCCCGTATTGGGAAGGATTGATATAATGGATTGTTAGCGGGACAAGAACCAGGCCTATTGCAATACTCAGGCCTTTTACCAGCAAAGAGCCAATGATGTTTTTTTTTGCCTTAAGGCTTCGTTGATTGCCTTTGGTAAAAAAATTGATTGCATATTGCCATAAAGCTCCCATATGTTTACCGATCAGTATCATTTCAAGCGTTTCTCCGCCAGTTTAAAAAAGCGGTCAGGTAAGAAAGTAAGCAGTTCTAAAAAAACACCGGGTTACCGGCTATCATTAAACCTTGTTCTGCGCCAGGGTTCTCTTTACATTTTGTACATCACTTGCCACCATCTCTTTTACCAATGATGCAAGATCGTGTTTTGGTTTCCAGCCAAGTTTCTGATTTGCTTTAGTGGCATCGCCGAGCAACAGGTCTACTTCTGTAGGACGGAAGTATTCAGGATCCACCGCCACTACTTCCTTTCCAACAGGCAGCTGGTAATCGGGATTGCTGCAAGATGCAACAGCGGCTTTTTCATTTATTCCTTCGCCGGAGAATTTGAGTTCAATGCCGAGCTCCCGGAATGTCATGATCACAAAATCACGAACCGTGGTGGTAACGCCGGTGGCGATCACAAAATCTTCTGCTGTTTCCTGTTGCAGGATCAGCCACATGGCTTCTACATAATCTTTTGCATGGCCCCAGTCACGTTTTGCATCCAGGTTACCTAAATATAATTTGTCCTGCATGCCGTGTGCAATAGCAGCAGCAGCCATGGTTATTTTTCTTGTTACAAATGTTTCGCCACGGCGTGGACTTTCATGATTAAAAAGAATACCGTTGCAGGCAAACATGTTGTATGCTTCCCGGTAGTTTACCACGATCCAGAAGCCATACATTTTAGCAACGGCATACGGACTTCTTGGATAGAAAGGTGTTTTTTCGCTTTGAGGCACTTCCTGCACCAGTCCGTATAGTTCTGATGTGGATGCCTGGTAGATCTTTGTCTTCTTCTCCATTCCCAGTATGCGAATGGCTTCCATCAGCCGCAGTGTTCCTATACCATCGGCATTAGCTGTGTATTCGGGTGTATCAAAACTCACTTTCACATGGCTCATTGCCGCCAGGTTGTAGATCTCATCGGGCTGGGTTTCCTGCACAATGCGGATCAGGTTGGTACTATCGGTCATATCGCCGTAGTGCATACTAAAGCGCACATTTTTTTCATGTGGATCCTGGTAGAGATGGTCTACCCGGCTTGTATTGATCAACGACGAACGTCTTTTGATGCCATGAACCCTGTATCCTTTTTCAAGCAAAAGTTCTGCAAGATAGGCTCCGTCCTGTCCGGTAATACCGGTAATTAAAGCAGTTTTCATAAACTAAAAATAAGTGAAAAAGCGGAATGATCTTTTTATTGGATTGCCTGCAGTTTTTCCTGTTTCGTTAAAAAATCCCGGTAAGCAATACTCATTCCTTCTTTAAGTGAGGTTTTATAACGCCATCCTAGGGCATTTATTTTAGATACGTCCAATAATTTACGTGGTGTTCCGTCGGGTTTGCTGGTATCAAAAACAAGGTTCCCGGTATACCCGGTCACTTCTTTAACCATTTCAGCCAGTTCTTTTATACTGAGGTCTTCGCCGCAACCGATATTCACAATTTCTTTATTGCTGTATTCTTCCATCAGGAATAAACAGGCATCGGCCAGGTCATCGGCATACAGAAATTCCCGTTTTGGACTGCCGGATCCCCAGATAACCACTTCATCCAATCCCGAAACCTTTGCTTCATGAAACCTTCTTATCAGTGCCGGCAGCACGTGTGAGTTTTCGGGGTGATAGTTATCGTTAAGCCCATACAAATTGGTTGGCATTACACTTATGAAGTCGGCACCATACTGGTCCCGGTAACTTTCGCAAAGTTTAATGCCGGCGATTTTTGCAATGGCATACGGTTCATTGGTGTATTCCAGCGGACCGGTAAGGAGGTATTCTTCCTTTATGGGCTGTGCCGCCATTTTGGGATAGATACAGGAACTTCCAAGAAACAGCAGTTTGGTAACGGTGTTGGCATAAGCTGCATGAACGATGTTGGAAACGATCATCAGGTTTTCGTACAGGAACTGAGCCCGGTAGGTATTGTTAGCAACAATACCCCCTACTTTAGCAGCAGCCAGGAAAACAAATTGAGGCTTTTCGTTCCTGAAGAATTCGTCAACGGCAGCCTGGTTTCTGAGATCCAGCTCTTTTGAGGTACGGTAAACAAGGTTGGTAAACCCCTTTTGCTTTAATGCCCTTACGATGGCCGAGCCAACCATTCCGTTGTGCCCGGCTACGTAAATTTTGTCTGTCTTTCTCATCATGAATGAGCGAATCTATAGTTTTGAACCGCAGGAATTTCCCGTACAAAGATACTTTCTTCTTCCAGTTCGGCAGTTAAGTAATATCCCAGCGATGGCAATTTAACCTTTACGGTTTTATTTTTTACCGCATACAGTTTGCCTTCAATGGAAATAGAAGATCCATTGAAATTATTTACTTCTTCTTCATTGTTTACAGAAGTGGGCTCCAGCCGGATGTTCCGGTAGTTATCTGTAAATTCCTTGATGGCATTTATTTCTGAATTGTCTATTACGGCAGGCTTCCCCAGCCAGTATAGAAGATTGATCACCCCATTGGTTTGTTTCAGCACCTGTGTTTCTTCCTGGGTGGCATTAACAAACACAATGGATTTGAACAATGGTTCAAAAACAAATTTGTTTCTTCTGAATGTTTTAGTTTTTGTGTAAACCATCGGTACTAAAACCTCCAGTTTCTTTTTTGTTAACGAAGCTGCAACTTTCTTTTCTGCCTGCGGCTTTGTGTAAACAGCATACCAATTTTTCTGCATAACCATTTTTTTAAGATTAGAAATGTGCAGTTAATCAGATAGTTGGAAAGGGTACAGTTAATCAGATAATTGGAAAG
>DAOQRQ010000365.1:0-3447 GCA_035355815.1 Ferruginibacter sp.
ATAGTGATTTCCTGGCAAAAAGCAGCGCTTGCCACAAAAATCATGCAAAAAAATAAAATTTTAGCTTTTTTATACATTTTTCAACACGCTATCTCTGTAAATTTACGTTGTTATTGATCTTGTGGATCAACAATCTTTATCATTTTAAATTATTACCCTAAGAACGAACAGGAAATATGGCTTTAAGTCAGGGACTATACCAGAAACAGCTACAGAAACTATCGCCCCAGCAGATCCAATTGATGAAATTGCTGCAGGTCCCTACGGCGTTACTCGAAGAACGCATCAAGGAAGAGATCGAAGAGAATCCGGCCCTGGAAGAAGCCGAAGAGGGCCACGAAGACGAATATGATGAAGCAAATGACGAGTTCAAGGACAAGGAAACAGATGATGCCGAGCCAGATGGCAGCGAAGACGATTACGATAATATCGATATATCCGAATACGTAAGCGACAGCGACGATGAAGTGGCCGACTACAAACTGAAAGACGATAATTACCCCGAGATAGATGAAAATAAGACCATTCCTATAAAAGTGGAGCGGGGTTTTAATGAGCTGATGCTGGAGCAACTGGGCATGCTTACTTTAAGCGATCACCAGCGCCGCATTGCAGAACAGGTGATTGGCAACCTGGACGATGATGGTTACTTAAGACGGGAGATCTCTGCCATTGTAGACGACCTGGCATTCAGGCAAAACATTGAAACAACTGAAGAAGAAGTGGCTGAACTGGTTCTCCAGATCCAGCAATTTGACCCCGCCGGTATTGCTGCCCGGAACCTGCAGGAATGTTTGCTGCTGCAACTGGAACGAAAGAGCAACAGCGATAAGAATGTGGTAATGGCAACAAAGGTGCTGGAAAAATACTTTGAAGAATTTACCAAAAAACATTACGAAAAGATCCAGCGGGGATTAGACCTGAGTGATGAACAACTGAAAGAGGTCATCAACCAGATCATTAAGCTGAATCCCAAGCCTGCGGGCACTATTGGAGGAGGAAATAAAGGAGAAAGCTATGTTGTACCCGATTTCTTTATTTACAATAACGCAGGAAAACTAGAGCTTACACTCAACAGCCGCAATGCCCCCGACCTGCGGATCAGCGAAGGCTACCGGGATATGCTCAGGGATTATGAGCGGGGAAGTAAAAAAGACAAGCGCCAGAAAGAAGCCGTTATGTTCATCAAGCAGAAGATCGATTCGGCCAAATGGTTCATTGATGCGATAAAGCAGCGGCAAAACACCCTGCTGAATACCATGGAAGCCATCATGAACTACCAGCGTGAGTTCTTTATCTCAGGTGATGAAACAGACCTGCGGCCCATGATATTAAAATATATTGCCGAAGCTACCAACCTCGACATTTCTACCGTTAGCCGGGTGGCTAACAGCAAATTTGTACAGACCGAATTCGGAACATACCGCCTGAAATTCTTCTTCAGCGAAAGTTTACAAACAGACAGCGGCGAAGAAGTAAGCACCCGGGAAGTAAAAAAGATACTCAGCGACATTATTGAGGCTGAAAGCAAAAAACATCCGCATAGTGATGAAAAATTAACCGAGATGCTGCAGGAAAAAGGATATAATATTGCACGACGCACCGTTGCCAAATACCGGGAACAACTGAACATTCCCGTTGCACGGTTAAGAAAAGAATTATGACAGAAACACTCACACATATCCCGGTTGTCCATGCCAGGAAAGAATACCCTTTCATTCTGAGATTCTTTTCACAACTCTTTTCAGTTGTATTTCATCCCCTGTTCATTCCAACCTATGTGGTGGTTTTCTTACTCAACTTTCACCCTTCTTATTTTTCCGGGTTTGGCTATGGTTCCAAACTGATGTTATTGCTCACTACGATCCTCAATACGGCCTTCTTTCCCGCCTTTTCTGTTTTGATCATGAAAGGCCTGGGGTTCATAAAGTCTGTTTTTTTGCCAACCCAGCAGGAAAGGATCGGCCCCTACCTGGCAGCGATGATCTTCTATTTCTGGGCAGCAAGGGTTTTCTTTAAGTTTGAGCCACAACTTTCCCCCGTATTGCCTTCATTTATGACCGGCGTTTTTCTCACAACGGTTGCGGCGCTTATCCTGAATATCTTCTTTAAAATAAGCATGCACGCCATAGGCTGCGGCGGACTGATCGGGGTATTTATGGTGATCATGAACAGCAACAGCATGCTGATGACCTGGCCCCTGGCAGCGGCCTTATTGGTAACCGGCCTTGTATGTACCGCCCGCTTTATTGTAAGCGATCATTCTCCAAAAGAGATCTACGCAGGCTTATTCGTTGGCCTGTCCTGCCAGTTCATTGCGGCTTTTGTGGTGCTGTAAAAAAGAAGAAGCCCCGCTAAAAGCAGAGCCTCTTGTCTCCTGTCGTGCCTAACAATAAAATTTTCTAAAACTGTAGCGGAAATAAAAAATTAGCTGTTAAGTATTTTTGAACGGCTGATATATTTCTTCGAGGGATAATACAAAAACATACAGCTTCCGTTTTTGATAACGTCGATGATTTTCTTATTAATGTCCGTCGGCACAGCCGGGCAACCATAACTCCTGCCCAGGTAACCGTTCTGACGGATGAAACGTTCGCTTACATAGTCTGCTCCGTGCATCACAATAGCCCTGTTTTGTGCATTGCAGTTGATTCCCTTCTCGCAACCTTTTAATTTCAAAGAGTATCCATTGCTTCCTTTATAGGTATCCAGTGTTATAAAAAATCCCAGGCTGCTTTTATGCGATTCTCCGGCATTGGAAAAATCGGTTGCACGCTCCCGGCCCGACTTTCGGCCGTGTGCCACGAGTGAATTGAATAATATCTTCCCGGTAACCATCTCAATCACAAACAATCTTTTTTGAATGGAAGACATACTGTAATCTACAATAGTAAGCAGGTTACAGTTTTTCAATAGATCTTTTGATTGCAGAATCATGAATCCTTTATATGCTTTTTCAAAAGCATCCTTTGATAGTCCCGCAGAAGCCAGGTCCCAGGCATGATATAAGGCAGATGAACTTGTCTCCGTATGAGGTATTGCAGAAACAGTATTGCCTGTTGCTGGTAAAGCCTTTTTTGTAAAGCGTGATGAAGAACTGTTTGACTGTAATAACAGTACACACAGCACGGCAAGCGCATAACGGGTTACTCTCATTCTTGTGGTTTTCAGTACGGATTCGGAGGTTAAGCGAACCGGATATAAATCGTTTTACCTGAACACTTTATTGTACAGGAATCAGAAACAAAACAGATTTATTTTATTGTCATGTTCTGAAAAGTAGAATTACTTAGTGACTGTACTTTAACAGGTATATAAAGCATCGTTTTATTACTGTAAAATAGCAAAGCTTTATCTTTACAACCTGAATGACATATGAAAAAAATTAAAGTACTTTTTTATCTTTTACTGGCATTTTCTGTAGTACCAGCCCGCGGGAATCTTCGA
>DAOQRQ010000366.1:0-3441 GCA_035355815.1 Ferruginibacter sp.
TTGAATACGATTGTTGTGTCTTTGATGCAACCGCCACCGCTGGTCACCCTTAGGTTTACATTGTATGAACGAACGGCATTATACCGGTGCGTTGGATCTTTTAACGTGGAGTTATTGTTTGCGCCGCTGGCCGGGTCATCAAAACTCCAGAAGTATTGAAACAAACTCTCTGTTCCATCAGTGATGCTTGAACGGTTTGTGAAGTTTGCAAAAGCATTGGGCAGGCAAACAGGGCCGGGCAACGAAAAATCCGCAACCGGTTTTGGTAAAATGGTAAAGGGTAAGAATGATCCGGCAATGGAAGGTGTATCGCATTTGCTGAGCAGGGTATTCCCATCACTGCCGCGTTGTAATACTACCTGGAAACTGCCTGGTAATTGCATTGCCGAAGCAAGACGAATGATGATCTGCGTTGTTAATCCATTGGCACAATAAGAAGGAGCCGCACTGGTTATATTTGCTGAATACGTTCCGGTAACAATAAAGTCGGAGCCGTCTGCCGCTACAGAAATGCATTGAACAGAATCGGCAAGTTGCAGTATCAGCGAATCGGTGCTGCATTTATTGTTCTGCAAACTATTCAGCGGAACAGGCATCAGTGATAAAACAGTAAAAGGAAGCGCTTCGCCTATCGGTAACCCGGTATCGCAGATATCCAGTATGCTGTTCCCGTCGGTGCCATTTTGCACCAGCAGGTTATAGTTACCAAAGGGTAGTGGCTGGTTGAATGTAAGTAATACTGAATCGGTGTCGAACCCGTTGGTACAACCGATGCCAACCGCGGCGATCACATTTGCCAGGGGCGGACTGATGATAAAATCAGATCCATTGGCTGCCACGGTGCCGCACTTCATTTTCTTGTTCAGCTGTACCATTATTTGTGTGCCGTCGCAACTGGCCCGGTTCGCATTTATTGCATGTGGCGGAATGGTATCGGTTATCACCGCCGTTCCTCCTCCAAAGGAAAGAGAATATCCCTGTTGCGTATCGGAGAAGTGGCTTACGAGTAAAAGATAATTATGTCCCTGTATAAGGTTTGGACTTAATGCAAAAGTTGAATAAAAAAGTTCAGGCAAAGAAGCGCAGGCGATATTAACAAGGCCGGTATCATTAGCGCCTGTTGGGCCGTATGTACCCGACCAGTTGCCCGAAATGATCAACGAGGTATCGGTATATACATCATCGGGATTATGACCGGTTACATCATACAACTGCCAGTCGTAATCTTCATTGGGATTATTGGGAACGATGATAAAGTTCAGCGTGCCGCTTTGAAAGCAAGTGAACTTGTACCAATAAGGGTTCTTGTTTTGGTAAAGGGTTGATGTATCGCCGAAAATGGAACAACCGGGAACATAGAGAATATTGGAACTGCAAAAAGGCACACTGTCCTGGTAAAAGGTTGCCGTTCCGCAAACCGGGAAGGCGGTGGAAGGATTTTGTCCGAGTGCGGTACAGGGGGTTTGTGCAAATAAATTTCCTGCTGCAACCAAAACGGCAATAGCGAGTATGGAAATTTTTTTCAGCAGCATATGTAAGGTATGGGCCACTGCAGTAAAACGATGATTCCCCGGATTATAGTACCTGCTGCAGCTGCCGTTTAGCTCTTGAAGAGCAACAACAAGTTAGCCAATTTTTCCTTCAACTCTTTCCGGTGAACGATAAAGTCGAGAAAGCCGTGTTCCAGTAAGAATTCGCTGCGCTGGAAACCTTCAGGCAGGTCTTTTTTGATCGTTTCTTTGATAACCCTTGGGCCGGCAAAACCAATGAGGGCGCCGGGTTCGCCACATATCACGTCGCCCAGCATGGCGAAGGAAGCTGTGGTGCCGCCAAAGGTAGGGTCGGTGCATAAAGAGATATAGGGTATTTTGGCATCGCTCAGTTGCGATAATTTTCCGGATGTTTTTGCCAGCTGCATCAATGAAAAAGCGCTTTCCATCATGCGGGCCCCGCCGCTTTTGTTGATGATCATGAAGGGGATCTTATGTTCCAGGCAATAATCACAACCCCGGCTGATCTTTTCGCCCATTACGCTGCCTAAACTACCACCAATGAATTCAAAATCCATGCAGGCAACTACCAGGTCGTGGCCGTTCACTTTTCCATGGCCTACGGTCATCGAATCGTGGATGCCTGTTTTTGCATAGGTTTCTTCCAGCCGCTTATCGTAAGGTTTCAGGTCAACAAAGTGCAGGTAATCTTTTGACTTAATGTTGGCAAACAACTCTGTGTATTCGTTGTTGTCGTAAATGATCTCAAAATATTCGTCGCTGCCAATGCGGTGATGATAATCGCATTTGGGGCATACGTATTTATTTTCATTGAGCTCAGAAATGGTGCAGGTGTATTTACATGAGGGACATTTTGACCACAATCCTTCAGGGGCATCCTTCTTGTCTTTGGTAGAAGTGAGGATACCTTTTTTCATTCGTTTGAACCAGTTGCTTTTCGAATCCTCGGTACTTCCTTCTTCACCGGCGAGGCTGGCATCAAAGTCTTCTTCTTTTTTCATAAAAACGCTTAAATCGTTTAACCCGTTTAAATCGTTTCATATCGTTCAAGCCGTTTAACGTTGCAACGATATGAAACGATTTAAACGATATGAAATGTATTTATGCAATTGTAATACTCTTATCCAGGTAAACATCCTGTATATTATTCAGCAACTCCACACCATCCTTCATCGGCTTCTGGAATGCTTTTCGTCCGCTGATGAGACCCATACCGCCGGCACGTTTGTTAATTACTGCCGTGGTAACTGCTTCAGCCATATCGGTAGCGCCTTTACTTTCACCGCCGCTGTTGATAAGACCCACACGGCCCATATAGCAACCTGCCACCTGGTAGCGGGCCAGGTCGATCGGGTGATCGGTAGTTAATTTAGAATATACAAGGGGAGAGGTTTTGCCATGTTTGGTGGCATTGTATCCCCCGTTATTGGTTGGTAATTTTTGTTTGATGATATCAGCCTGGATAGTAACGCCGAGGTGATTGGCCTGGCTGGTGAGATCGGCAGCAGTATGATAATCCACGCCATCCACTTTAAAACCGTTGTTTCGCAGGTAGCACCAAAGAACCGTGGTCATACCCAGTTCATGCGCCATTTCAAAAGCAGTGGCCACTTCCTGTATCTGGCGGGTGCTTTCGGCGCTGCCAAAATAGATGGTGGCACCTACCGCAGTAGCTCCCATATTCCAGGCATCTTTTACTTTGCCAAACATGATCTGGTCGAATTTATTGGGCAGGCTCAGGAATTCGTTGTGGTTGATCTTTACCATCATCGGGATCTTGTGCGCATATTTGCGGCTTACAATACCCAGAACGCCAAAGTAGAAGCAACGGCATTGCATCCGCCTTCAATGGCCAGTTTCACGATATTCTCGGGATCAAAATAAATGGGATTGGGTGCAAAAGAAGCGCCTGCGCTGTGTTCAATACCCT
>DAOQRQ010000367.1:0-3404 GCA_035355815.1 Ferruginibacter sp.
TAAAGAGGTGGGACTTCATTGATCATAATGATCCCCGTCTTTTGGAAGCACTTGATCTCCGTGAAAAGAACGGGTATGCGATGACCGAGGCAACCGGTATCAAAAAGAACGGCGACCGCTTCCCGGTGGAGATCACTTCTGCCTTCTTTATAGATACCGATGGTATCAGAAAGACCAGCACCATGGTATCCGATATCAGCGACCGGAGAAAAGCAGCGCTGGCTGTTGAGGAAAGTGAGCAGCGTTACAAGATGTTTGTTCAGCAAAGCACCGAAGGCATCTGGCGCATCGATCTTGACAAAGCTATTCATATTCATACCCCGCTTGATGGGCTTATCAATTACTGCTATAAGCATGCATGGGTGGCAGAATGCAACGATAATTTTGCCCGCATGTATGGATACGAAAAAGCATCGGATGTTATCGGCATTCCGCTTAATAAAATACTGCCCCCCGATAACCCGGAAAACATGGGTTACCTGGTAAAGTTCTTCTCCAATGGTTTTAAAGTAGAGAACGAGATCAGTTATGAAACTGATAAAGACGGCAACCAGCTTGTGCTGCTGAATAATATGGTAGGCATCATTGAAGGCGATTATATCAAAAGAGCCTGGGGAACACAACGCAATATCACCGAACAGAAAAAAGCAGAAGAGGCACTGGCAGAAAGTGAGAACCGTTTGCGCAGCATCATACAAACCGATCCCGAATGCATAAAACTGCTAAGCAGGGAAGGCGTTATTCTTGAGATGAATCCTGCCGGTATGGCCATGGTACAGGCCGACAGGCCCGAGCAGGTGATCGGTAAAAGTGCTTTCGACATCATCCTGCCCGAATACAAAGCATCTTTTGAGAAGCTCCTTCACGGGGTTTTTGAAGGCCGTGAAGAAAAACTTGAATTCCGTATCAAAGGATTAAAAGGCAGGGAACTGTGGATGGAAACACATTGTGTGCCTTTTCGGAATACCACCGGCGGTATCACTTCCCTGCTTTCGGTAACACGTGACATTACCGAAAATAAAAATGCGGAGGCCAGGCTGCTTGTATCGGAAGAACGGTACAAGTATCTTTTCAATAATAATCCTGCCAGTATCATTATCTGGGATATGAACACCCTGCAGATACTGGAAGTAAATGAAACCGCCGTGGAATTGTATGGATATACAAAAGAAGAATTCCTGAAACTGACCGTACTCGACATACGGCCCGATGATGAAAAAACAAGATTGCTGGAAATGGTTGAGGAAGTGAAGAAAACAGCCTTCTGCAAAAAAACACTGCGCTGGCGGCACCTTACCAGCCAGGGAAAAACCATCATCATGAAAATTACGGCACACCGTATTCAATACGATGGGAAAAATGCCGTGCTTTCTTTGGGCGATAATATAACCGAAAAAGTATTGCTTGAGAACAGCCTGAACGAAGAACGGAAGATCCGGCACCGGCAGATAACCGAAGCCGTGATAACCGGGCAGGAAAAAGAACGTACCCAGCTGGGCGAAGAACTGCACGACAATATCAACCAGATACTGGCTTCCACCAAACTATACCTGGAGTGCTCGTTGAAAGATGAAAAACCCCGGGCCGACCTGGTGAACGAAAGCAAACTGCTTATTGAAAAAGCAATGACCGAGATCAGGAAGCTGTCAAAAACCCTGCTGCCCCCTTCCCTGGGTGAAGTAGGACTGCTGCAGGCCCTGAATGAACTGGCAGAGAACATCAAGCAGGTAAATGAACTGGCTATCTCCATTCACTGGAATGACGTGAATGAAAATGAACTGCCCAACAAATTAAAACTTACCATTTTCCGTATCATTCAGGAACAGCTGAATAACGTAATAAAACATGCCGAAGCAAAACAGGTTATCATCGGTATCTCAAGATCAGGCAATAACCTGTGCATTACGGTTAAAGATGATGGAAAAGGATTTGAACCCGATCTGAAGCGAAACGGTGTTGGGCTGCGCAATATCACCAGCCGTGCCGAAGTGAATAACGGTTGTGTCAGCATTGATTCAAAACCCGGTGCCGGCTGCGAACTGATCGTACACTTTTCTCTCGGGAAAAGCAAAAAGGAACAAAAATAAAAAAAGCCCCGAAAGAGGCTTTTCAAAGGATTGACAGAATGTTTATTCCGTCATTTTTTTTTCATAGGGGTTCAGGATGTTGTTTTGCACATTCTACTTGAAGACGATGTAAAAGTACTGCCCGGGCATGGCCGGTGGTATAGTATCAACCTGAATCCGGGGTAGTGCATTTTCTACAATACCGACCAGGTACTTAACTGCCTGGCAAGGTGAGCAGGTGCCGGCGGATGATATCAAAATGTTCCCAGGGAATAAAATGACCGGCACCCGGAATGATGATGACCTTCAATTGAGCGTTGTGTGCCAGTTTCCTTTTCCCATAATCCACGTTCCTTACCGTAACAAACTTATCCTTATCGCCGTGAATGAATGTTACAGGCATCTGCAACAGGTTGTATCCTTTATCAAGCTGGTAGAGCTCTTTTTTAAAATACACGATCTCGTCGTTGGAAGGCCGGAAAGCGCCCGGCATCAGGAATTTTAAAGGCGAGTACGAAAAAGCATAACGCCAGTATTCTTTGGGCTCGTCTTCGGGAGAGATGGAACCTGCCAGTATGGTCAGTGATGCAAAAACAGCCGGGTGATCCTGCGCCATCTGAACAATTACCGGCCCGCCGATGCTGTGCCCGATCAAATGCACCGGCTTATGATTGTTTTCTTTTTCCACGATCGTATTGATAAGTGAAGCCTGGTATGGCAAATGATACGCCGTTCCAAAATCGCTGTAACCAAACCCTGGCCGGTCGATGGAGATGATACGGAATTTTTGCAGCAGGGCCGTATCCATCATGTATATCTTAAAGGCATCCCAGCTTCCGGGCGAGCCATGTACAAAAAAAAGGGTGGGCAGGGTATCCGAACCGGTTTTTGCATAATGCAGCGGCACACCGTCTTCCTTCGTGGTAAAAAAAAGAACGGACAGGCCTTTTTGTTCAAACTCTTTTTTTGCGCTGTTATCGTCGATGCGGAATTTCATACAGGATTGTGCAAAGATGATCCATACTGTTACAAAAAACAGCAACCCCCATTTGAATCTTCTTTTAATCTTCCAGGCCATAGTGTAAAGTAATGTTTAAAACGTTTTGATCGTTGAAGGCGTTGCAATCGTCGAAGGCGTTGCAATCGTTGAAGGCGTTGCAGGCGTTGCAATCGTCGAAGGCGTTTCAATCGTTGAAGGCGTTGTAGGCGTTTGAAAACGTTTAAGGCGTTAGGGCTGTATTTAACCTTGCACCGTTTTTAAACGATTGAAACGTGTCAAACGATCTTCTTAGAAATTTTTCAGGTTCCTTATCACTGCCTTATTATCCCGGAACATCT
>DAOQRQ010000368.1:0-3400 GCA_035355815.1 Ferruginibacter sp.
TACCGCCATCCGCTGGCCAGCGCCATCGGGATCAGCAAAAAAAGAAAAGCAGATGTGGCCTGGACCTATTCTGATTCATCATTAACGCAGCCATATGTATTTCAGCACCCATCAAAACCGGCGAAAGATTCGCTTAATTATTTTAACCAGGCAGCCGTTAAACAACTTACTCACCAGGATCTGAAGAAATGGAAGATGAAAACTGCAGTAGGAGGCGGACCGGTTATAGTTCAGAACGGCGTGGTTAAGGTCACTAACGAAGAAGAGCTGAAATTTGCCGGCAAAGCCATCAACGATAAACATCCCCGAACCTGTATGGGTTATACAAAGGATGGCTACCTCATCATCATGGTCATACAGGGCAGGTTTCCTGGCCTTGCCGAAGGAGCCACCCTGGAACAGGAAGCTAAACTGCTTATTGAACTGGGTTGTACCGAAGCCCTTAACCTCGACGGAGGCGGCAGCAGTTGTATGCTCGTTAATGGTAAGGAGACCATCAAACCCAGCGATAAGGGCGGGCAGCGGCCGGTTCCGGCGGTATTTATCATCTCAGGTAAGTAGCCGGCCGGGCTTTTTACACAGATACAGCCGTTTTTCTTCACAATTCCCATATTGGCATGATTTTTATGTTAATTCTGCTGACTAAACACATTATTTATGAAAACCATGATTTTCGTATTAGCCGCGGCACTGGTTGCAGTTGTTGTAGGCATCGTATCTATCTGATTAGGGCCCGTTTTTAAAATCTATAGATCCCATATCTGATTAAAAAGACCCTCCAACCGGAGGGTCTTTCTTTATAGTAATATTCCATGTCTCTTAATTCATCTCCCAAACCAGCGCACTGGCGCCCAGTATCGCCGCATCGGCTTCTCTCAGTTCACTGAAGACCAGCTTCACTTTATTCTGGAAAATGGGGAGCAGGTTCTTTTCCATATGCTTACGGGTGGGATTCAGCAGCAGGTTGCCTGCTTTAGTTAGTCCGCCAAACAATATGATGGCCGAAGGAGAAGAGAACATGATAAAATTGGCCAGCGATTCGCCCAGTATCTGCCCGGTGAATTCGAATATGTTGTTGGCAATATTATCGCCCTGCATGGCGCACTCATAAACCGATTCGCTGGTAAGGTCGTTGATGCTGTAGTTACGCAGCAGGCTGGGCTCTTCGGGATGCATGGTGAGCATCTCTATGGCTGTTTCCCTTACGCCCGTTGCCGATGCATAGGATTCCAGGCTGCCCCGCATACCCGTACTTTTGTGTAACCTGCCCCCGGGCCTGATGATGGTATGACCAAGCTCGCCGGCAAAGCCATCATGGCCCACTACGATCTTTCCATCGATCACAATACCGCTTCCCACACCCGTTCCCAGGGTGATGGTGATGAAGTGGCGCATGTTCTTACAGGCGCCGTACATCATTTCGCCCATGGCTGCGGCATTGGCATCGTTGGTTAGTTTAGCCTGCAATCCAAACTTTTTCTGAATGAGTTCGGCCAGGGGTATGATGCCTTTCCATTTTAAATTGGGAGCGTACTCAATGGTACCGGTATAAATGTTTCCATTGGGAGCGCCAATGCCGATGCCTGCAAAATTTTTAACACCGCCCGATTTTTCGATCATGGGCATTAATTTTTTATACAGGTCTTCAATAAAATCCTCCACCACTTCGTGTTCATTGCTGGGGATGCGGTCCTGTTCCAGTATTTCACCATGATCGTTCACAATGCCGAATTTGGTAGTGGTACCGCCTATATCAATGCCTATTGCATAATCTTTCTTTGTTGCCATATTAACTGCAATTAATAATGAATAAGAACCCGGTATGTTCTTTAACCGGGATTAATGTCCGCTGCCTTCTACCTGTGCATCATAATCAATGCCCTGTCCTTTCAGAATGCCTTTTACGGCGAACGCAAAGAATGCCAGGTATGCAAAGCAAACCACAGCTACCCAGTAAGACTGGTGAATGCCGATCACATCGGCTATCTTTCCCTGGATAGGAGGGATGATACCACCGCCCAATATCATCATGATAAGAAAGGCAGAACCTTCGGTGGTATATTTTCCTAAGCCTGCAATGGAAAGTGTGAAAATACAAGGCCACATAATGGAACAGAATAAGCCACCGCTTAAGAAAGCATACACAGAAACAGTACCGGTTGTTAAGGTTCCTATCACCATGGCTGCAACACCCAGGATACCAAAGATCATTAATGTGCGGGCTGGTTTGTCCTGGCTGAAATAGAAAGCGGCTATCTGGATCAATACACATACTATGTAGAAATACAATTTCTCCATATCGTATTTCGCAATTGTATTCACACCGATGATCACTCCAAAGGCAATAAGCGGTACAATGATCTGTAGTATGAGTTTTGAATTTTTGGATAATTTAAATGCACTAACGGCTCCTGCCCAGCGACCGATCATTAAACTTCCCCAATACATGGAAATATAGGGCGCCGCTTCAGACGACTGAAACCCTCCAAATTCAGGTTGCTTCAGCAGTTCACTTAAATTACTTCCGATCGATACTTCCACACCCACGTATACAAAAATGGCCAGCATGCCCAATACCAGTTGCGGATATTTCATAGCGCCCCAGCCGGTTGCATTCTTCCTGGCACTCATATTGGCAACCAGCAGGCCAACTACAACAATGGCCAATGCCCCCAACAGCCATTTTAACCGGTAGGCTTCCAGCGCATGTTTTTCTGCGTCTGTTGCATTGGTAAGGTCGGTTTTATAACTGCTGAAAACAGGAACAAACATCATTACCAGCAGGCCGGTCATTATAAGCAATGTATACAGAGCCTTGGTTCCGCTTTCCACCGTTTCAAGCGAGATACCGGCAGGAACCTTTTTTGAAAAATAGAACAAGGCTGCTGCGCCAATGAATAAAGCGCCCACGCAGGTGTAAAGGATGATCACTTTACTTAAACTCAAAGCAGCGATCTTCTCATCAGTGATAGCTGCTGTTGATCCAAACAGGGCAATGGCCACTACAATGGGGCCAATGGTTGTTCCGAATGAATTGATACCGCCTCCGAGGTTAACACGGCCGGTTCCGGTTGAGGGATCGCCCAGTGAAATGGCAAAGGGTTGAGCGGCGGTTTGTTGTAAGGAAAATCCAAGGGCCACAATGAACAGTCCTACCAACATGCCTGCAAACGTGTTGGCATTTACTGCAATGATCATGGCGGCTGCGCCTAAGGCAGAAAAAAGAAGACCATAAACAATACTTCTTTTATAGCCCCATTTTCCTACCAGGTCTTTACCACCAAAAGCGCCGTATGCAAAAAGCACCAGGGCGCCTACATAATAAGCGGTGTAAAAGGCAAAGTCGATCAGCTGGCTTTGAAACTGGTCTAAATTGAAGTAATGTTTGCAGAAGGGAATA
>DAOQRQ010000369.1:0-3398 GCA_035355815.1 Ferruginibacter sp.
TTTTATAAAATTACCCCCGGCCGCAGAACCAAAGATCTCGCCGTATTACAACCGTATCGGGAAGGATCTTATTTACGGGTTTGATCTTTTTAAAGACAGCAGCATCAAGATCCATGTGCGGGCAAGGCGCTCCCCAACTTCGGAGGTAGATATAGTTGAGAATTTATCTTATTATTCCAAAGGCAATATCCGCAAGAGGGAATTTCCTGAAAAAGACACTACGCTGAATACAAACTGGCAATACTGGGCCTGGTTCGGTAAGGAGGGCTTATTCTGACAGGATATCAATTTATTGCTTCTTCGTTTTTTCCATCGGCAGTTTTTCATCACGGCTCCATTCCTGTATGCTGCCGTCGTACACTTTCATCGTATAACCCAGCGAGCGGCCTACCAGGTAATCCACGCAGGCGGTTTGGCCAATGAAACAATACAATACGATCTCCTTGTTTTTATCGGGTGCCACGGAGGTGAAATTCTTTTCCAGGATAACGGTTGGTTTAAGGCTGTTGGCAGAGTCAACCATATCGGGGTAAGGTATATTGAGGGCACCTGTAATATGCCCGTCGCGGGGGTTGCCTGTAACATCGCCATCATACCAGCGTTTCAGTCTTGCATCCACCACCACCTGCGATCCGGTATTCAATGCATTCAATACATAATCCTTGTTCACTAAAACCGGGTTGATCGTGGCAACAAAATTCCCTTTCTTATAAACAGAAGCTTTGTTGGTTACCGGGTATCCTGCTTTTTTCCAGGCCTCCATGCCACCGTTCAGGTAAGAAACCTTACCCTGCAGGCCATAATATTCCAGCGAGCAAAACATACGTGCCGTAATGGTAACGTCTCCACCTTTATGGCATAAAACAATGGTAGAATTTTTATTGATGCCCAGGTCCTGTAACCGTTTGGTGGCTGTCTTTGCATCCACCGCATTCATAGAGGCTTCGGGTGTATTGGGCGCCAGCCAATCGGCCCATAAAAAACGGGAACCCTCAATATGCTCCCTGTCAAAATCGCCCTTAATTACAAAGCCGGTGTATAAGATCACCAGGTTGGGGTCGTTCCGGTTTTCGTAAAGCCACTGCGGCGATACGATCACAGGCTGCTGCGCCTGTGCAGGAAAAAAATATAATAGAACTGCAATTGCAAGGAATGATCTTTTCATGACTGTAGGTTTACACACAATGTATTGTTCTGTGAACACAATAAAAAGCTGTTTTTGATAAGCGGTGGTAAATCCTGCTTTGTACCGGGTTGTTTTCTGTTGCTACCCGGCACAAAAGCATATTGCAGTATCTTTACCGGTACCGGACTTATAAACGCATCTTACTAAATTAAAAATATGAGTGACCCCTGGACCAACAGATGGAATGAAAGATACAGCAGTGAAGCATTTGCCTATGGCGATCAGCCTAACAACTATTTACGGGAACAAATAGAGCAGCTAAAGCCCGGAGCCATTCTTTTCCCGGCAGAAGGCGAGGGGCGTAATGCCGTTTTTGCTGCAAGGCTTGGCTGGACCGTTTCGGCCTTTGATATCAGCACAGAAGGAAAAAAGAAAGCGCAGCTGCTTGCCGGAAAAAATAACGTAACGATCGACTACCAGGTAGGCGAATTAGAAACATTGAATTACCAGCCGGGGCAGTTTGATGCCATTGCATTGATCTATGCCCATTTCCCGGCAGGCATCAAATCAGCCATGCATCAAACACTCAGCCAATACTTACGTAAGGGTGGTTATATTATTTTTGAAGCATTCAGCAAAAGTCATCTTGATTACCTCGCTAAAAACGAAAAGGTTGGCGGGCCAAAAGATATTGCGAGCCTGTTCTCCACCGAAGAACTAAGGGCCGACTTTCCAGGGTATGAGATCATCGAATTAACTGAAAAGGAAATTGAACTCAGCGAGGGCGCATTTCACGATGGAACCGGTTCTGTGATACGGTTTACCGGGATAAAGAAATGAATGCTCATTCCCGGGCCGTGTGCCAATAAATAAGAAAAGGTTGTTGTAAATTTATGTGTTGGCAGCAACGGCTTACAATATAAGTCACCTCATTGCAGCGGCCAAAAAACATTTCACTAACATAAAACAAAAAATATGAAGATCGTGGTAATGGGCGGCACCGGGCTAATTGGTAAAAAACTGGTGAACAGGCTTACCGCTCCCGGGTACGAGGTAACGGCATCATCGCCTGCATCGGGAGTTAATGCCCTGAGCGGGGAAGGACTTGATGAGGCGCTGAAAGATGCAGCCGTGGTGGTTGATGTGATCAACTCGCCGCTGTTTAAGGGCGGATCGGCATTGGAGTTCTTCGAAGCAGCGGGGCGTAACCTGCTGGCTGCTGCCGCCAGGGCAGGGGTAAAGCATCATATCGTGCTGTCGGTGGTGGGCACCGACCGTTTGCAGGGCAGTGATTATTTCCAGGCAAAGATGGCCCAGGAAAACCTGGTGAGGCAGAGTGGCATCCCATATACCATCGTTCGTTCAACGCAATTCTTTGAATTTATAGGCGCCATAGCCAGGTCGGGTGTGCAGGGAGAAACCATCCGCATGTCGCCGGCCTTTATACAACCTGTTGCATCCGATGATGTGGTTGCAGCAATAGCAGATATCGTCGGTGGCAACCCGGTAAATGGTATTGTTGAAATTGCAGGCCCCGAAAAATTCCGGCTGGATGAACTGGTGCGGAAGTACCTGGCTGTTATGAAAGATGAACGTGAAGTAACGACCGATGTACACATGTCTTATTTTGGTGTAGAGCTTAATGAGGATTCGCTTATTCCCGGCGCAGATCCACGCATCGGTACGGTACGTTATGAAGACTGGATCAGTGAGCCGGCTAACCAGCTTTTGCTTAAATAAAGATCAGGAATCGGCTTTACCTGGCATTTCCCTGCCTGTAGGGAATTAATATAATAATGCTTGTTGTATTTTCATGTGCTGGCCGGTTGCCGGCAACTTACTTATCATCTCTTTATGGCAAAAGCAGCAAAACTTTCCGATTCCGAACAGGTTACTCAGCATATAAAAAAACTGGATCCGACGATCAGTAAAACGGTTGAGACTATCCGGCAGATCATTTTGAAAACAGGTAAAGAGATCGGCGAGCATATAAAGTGGAATAACCCCTGCTTTTATTATACCGGCGAAATGAAGCCCTTTGATCCCAAGGAATATAAACGGGAGATCGTTGTAATGAATCTTTATAAAGGAAGGATCATGCTGGTTTTGCCAAGCGGTGCCAAAGTAAAAGATACTTCAGGCTTACTTACCGGTGATTATAAAGACGGCAGGAGGCTAATTGTCTTTGCTGATATGAAAGACGTGAAGGCAAAGGAAAAGGCGCTGCAGAAAATAATAAAGGACTGGCTGAAGCTGGTGGATAAATGATAAA